>JALYHG010000268.1 GCA_030776725.1 Actinomycetota bacterium | reverse complement strand
CCATGAATCTCATCGACCAGCCCGAACGAAAGGAGATCAACCACCCACCCGCGCTCCCGGCCGCCTAGGATCACGGGAGCAGCTGAGAGTCACCCTCTCACTTCCACCACTTCGCGGGACGCGGCCGGAGGCGGTGGGATTCGAACCCAGGTGCTTGGCACCGCTGGGCCGGACGATGAGGCACCGCCGCGCTCACTGCATCCGTAGGTGCTGTGTCCCACAAGTGTCCCGCGAGACATCGAGGGGAGACCAGTTCCCACGAATGTGCTGGTCAGCGTGGTGGACCCTGCCGGGATCGAACCGGCGACCTCCGCCTTGCAAAGGCGGCGCTCTCCCGACTGAGCTAAGGGCCCTCGGCGCGGGACCGACTACAGGCCCGGGGGCTCCTCCCAGACCGCCTCGTCGCGTTCGCGCTCGCGCTGCTGTCTGATCAGCACGGCGAGCGTGCCGAGGGCGGTCGCGAGGAACACGAGTACCCGCTTGCTCACGCCGTGGCCTTCCGTCACATGTCGGGGAAGTGGGCCATCGAGGACTTGAACCTCGGACCTCACCCTTATCAGGGGTGCGCTCTAACCGCCTGAGCTAATGGCCCGTCACCGGCCGACCAGTCTAGCGGGGCCGTGCACGCGCCGGAAGTCGGCTCCCCGGGACGACCTCCGGTCACTCCTCGTCGAGCAGGGTCACCCGCAGGCCGCCGACGAGGTCGGCGAGCAGGTTGTACAGGTAGGCGAGGAACACGTTCACGGCGCTCCACAGCAGCACGTTGAGGGCGGCGGCCGCCACGAGGATGCGCGTGATGGTCGCACCGTCGATGCGGACCGTCAGGCTCAGCTCCCGCAGGAAGCGCAACACCTCGTCGACGATGCCCAGCCGGGTCACGGCCGTCCACAGCACGAGCATGGCCACGAGCAGGACCAGCCACAGGCAGCTGTAGAAGAGCAGGCTGATCTTCAGCACCGACCAGGGCTCAAGCCGCCGCACCACCGTGCGTCGCCGCGTCATCCGCGGCACCGGGGGGGAGACGGCCCCGCGCGTCGCCGGGCGTGCGCCGACGGCCGGCTGGTGATCTGTCCTGGACATGGGGCCAGAGTGTACGCCGTCGGCGATCGTCGAGGGGCGGCCGGGTGGCGGTCGATCGGTCACCCGTCCTCCAGTCGCAGCCGGCCCTGCACGACGTCTTCGGCGACCGTGCGCAGCTTGGCCCGGTGGTTGCGGGCGTGGCTGCGCAGCAGCTGGAACGCCGATCCCACGTCCACGCCCAGTTGCTCGGCCACCTTTCCCTTGGCCTGCTCGATGACCACACGGCTGTCGAGCGCGACTCTCAGCTGCTCGCTGACCCTCGCCCGCTCGTCGCGCTCCCGGGCGTTGACCAGATAGGCGGTCGCGACATCGGCCAGCAGCTGTCCGGCCATGACCTCGGACGCGCTGAGGCTGCCGCGCTCGACCTGGTAGAAGTTGATCGCCCCGACCCGGGTCCCGCGCACCTGCATGGGAAAGCTCTGCACCGCCTTCATCCCCGCCCGTACCGCCGCGGCCGTGAAGTCCGGCCACGGCGCCTCGAGCAGGTCCGGCGCCAGCACCCGCTCGCCGGTGCGGTAGGCGGTCAGGCAGGGGCCCTCCTCCAGCTCTATCTGGGCCCGCTCGATCTCCCGGATCGTCTCGTCGGAGGCCGACACGAAGCGCAGCTTGTCCTCCTCGTCGGCGAGCATCACCCCGGCACCGGTCACCGGGAGGATCTCCAGCGACCGGTCGCACAGCCTGTAGAGGGTGTCGGTGACCTGGTACCCGTCGATCAGGCTGCGGGCGAAGTCGCCCAGTAGCTGGACCAGGCGTTCGTTGTCGATCACGTGCTCCCCGTCTCTTTGAGGCGATGATCCCCGCGTGTCAAGGGCCCTCGAGCAGTTCGGTCTCGACGGCGGGGGCGATCGAGGCGATCTTGGCGCCGTCGGCCGGCCTCATTACGCGCACGCCCTGCGTGGCGCGCCCGGTGGGCCGGATGTCCTTAACGTCCGTGCGGATGATGGTGCCCCGGTCGGTGACGAGCAGGATCTCCTGCTCGGGCGCGGCCACCAACGCGCCGGCCAGGCGTCCCCGCGCCCGGGTGAGATGCGCGGTGCGCACCCCCTTGCCGCCCCGTCGCCGCAGCGGGTAGTGCTCCACGGGGGTGCGCTTGCCGTATCCCTCCTCGGTGACGACGAGCAGTTGCCCGCCGGCGTCGGCCCGGGTCATGGCCAGCACCTCGTCGTCCGGCCGCAGGCTCATCCCGATGACACCCGTGGCGGAGCGGCCCATGCTGCGCGCCTCGGTCTCGTGGAAGCGGATGGCCATCGCCCTGCGGCTGACGAGCATCACCTCGTCGTCACCGCCGGTGACGAGCACCCCGATCAACTCGTCGTCGTCGCGCAGGTTGACGGCGACCAGCACGCTGCGCGGAGAGTCGTAGGCCGACAGCGGCGTCCGCTTGACCATCCCCCGGCGCGTGGCAAAGACCAGGTAGCGCGGCCCGGCGGGGTGCTCGAAGTCCTTCAGGTCGACCACGGCGGCGACCCGCTCGTCCTGCGCGAGCGCGAGCCCCTCGACGTTGGCGACGTAGGTGCCGCGCGCGGTGCGGCGCTTCTCGGGTACCTGCCAGGTCCTGACCCGGTACACCCGGCCCTGGTTCGTGAAGAACAGCAGCACGTGGTGGGTGGTGGTGACAAGCATGTCCCGGACGATGTCGTCCTCTCGCAGGGCGGCGCCGGCCACCCCCCGGCCCCCACGACGCTGGGTGCGGTACTGGCTGGCCGGCACCCGCTTGACGTAGCCGGCCCGGGTGAGCGTGACGACCACGTCCTGCTCGGCAATCAGATCGGCGGCGTCCATCGCGGCGTAGTCCGCCACGATCCGCGAGCGCCGCTCGTCGCCGAAGCGGTCGCGCAGCTCGGTCAGCTCCTCGACGATGATTGACCGCACCCGGGCCGGCTCGTTCAGGACGGACCGCAGCTCGGTGATGCGCTCGGCCAGCTCGGCGGCCTCGTCGACGATGCGCTGACGTTCCAGGGCGGCCAGGCGTCGCAGCTGCATGTCCAGGATGGCCCGCGCCTGGACCTCCGTCAGCTCGAAGCGGTCCTGCAGCTGGTCCAGCGCGGCGTCGGCGGACGCCGCGGCCCGGATCAGCGCGATGACCTCGTCGAGGTGGTCCAGCGCGACCATGAGACCGTCCAGCACGTGCGCGCGCTCCTGCGCCCTGCGGAGCCGGTAGCGGGTCCGCCGCGTGACGATGTCGGTCTGGTGGGCGACGTACGCGGAGATGGCGTCCCGCAGGGGCAGGACGCGCGGCACGCCGTCGACGAGGGCCAGGTTTATGACCCCGAACGTGTCCTGCAGCTGGGTCATCTTGTAGAGCTGGTTGAGCACGACCTGGGCGTTGGCGCCGCGCTTGAGCTCGATCACCAGCCGCATGCCCTGACGGTTGGAGTTGTCCTGCAGGTCGCGGATGTCGGTGATCCGTCGGTCTTTGACCAGCTCGGCGATCTTCATCGCCAGGTTCGCCTTGTTGACCTGGTACGGCAGCTCGGTGACGACGATCCGCTCGCCGCCGGGTCCCTCCTCGATCTCGGCCACCGCCCGCAGGCGGATGGCTCCGCGGCCGGTCTCGTAGGCCGCCCGGATGCCCTCGGAGCCCATGATGAGCCCGCCCGTGGGAAAGTCCGGGCCGGGCACGATCCGCAGCAGCTCCTCCACCGTGATGTCGGGGTTGTGGATGGTGGCCACGACCGCGTCGGTCATCTCGACGAGGTTGTGCGGCGGCACGTTCGTCGCCATGCCGACGGCGATGCCCGAACCGCCGTTGACGAGCAGGTTCGGGAAGCGCGCGGGCAGCACGAGCGGCTCGGACTCCTGCCCGTCGTAGTTGTCGACGAAATCGACGGTGTCCTCATCGATGTCGCGCAGCAGCTCCATGGCGAGCGGCGACAGGCGCGCCTCGGTGTAACGCATGGCCGCGGGCGGGTCGCCGTCGACCGACCCGAAGTTGCCGTGCCCCTCCACCAGGGGGTAGCGCGTCGCCCAGGGCTGCGCCATGCGCACGAGCGCGTCGTAGATCGCGGTGTCGCCGTGGGGGTGGTACTTCTTCATCACATCGCCGACCGCCGCGGCGGCTTTGCGGTGCTGCGTGCCGGCGCGCATCCCGCCCTCGAGCATGGAGTACAGGATCCTGCGGTGCACCGGCTTGAGGCCGTCGCGCACGTGCGGCAGGGCCCGACCCACGATGACGCTCATCGCGTAGTCCAGGTAGGAGCGCTGCAGCTCCTCCTGGATCTCGACCGGCGCGACGCCGCCGGTGACCCTCTCGCTCATGTCGCCGGGTCCCCGGTCGTCACACGTCCAGGAACCGCACGTCGCGCGCGTTGCGCACGATGAAGTCCCTCCGGGCCTCGACGTCGTCGCCCATCAGGGTCGTGAACAGCTGGTCGGCGACCGCGGCGTCCTCCATCGTCACCTGCCGCAGGGTGCGCTGGCCGGGATCCATGGTGGTGTCCCACAGCTGCTCGGCGTCCATCTCGCCCAGGCCCTTGAAGCGGTTGATCTGCGGGCGCCTGGACCCGTCGCCGTCGCCGATCTCCGCGAGGATCGCGTCGCGCTCCCGGTCGCTGAAGGCGTACCGCAGCCGGCGGCGGCCGTCCTTACCCGGCGGCTGGATCTGGTACAGGGGGGGCTGGGCGATGTAGAAGTAGCCCGCGTCGATCAGCTCGCGCATGTGACGGAAGGCGAAGGTCAGCACCAGCGTGCGGATGTGGGCGCCGTCGACGTCGGCGTCCATCAGCATGACGATCTTGTGGTACCGGGCCTTGGACAGGTCGAACTCGTCGCCGATGCCGGTGCCGATGGCGGTGATGAGGGCCTGGATCTCCCTGTTCTCCAGGATCTTTCCGAGCCGGGCCTTCTCGACGTTGAGGATCTTGCCCCGGATGGGAAGCACCGCCTGCACCACCCGGTCCCGGGCCTGCTTCGACGACCCCCCGGCGGAGTCCCCCTCGACGATAAAGATCTCGCACTCCTCGGGGCGCTTGGACGAGCAGTCCGCGAGCTTGCCGGGCAGGGAGGCCGACTCCAACAGCCCCTTGCGCCGGGTCAGGTCCCGCGCGGCGCGCGCGGCCAGGCGGGCGCGGGCGCCCTGGACAGCCTTGGCCACGATCAGGCGGGTCTGGGTGGGGTGCTCCTCCAGCCAGTCCCGCAGCCGCTCGTGGCAGGTCCGCTCCACGAAGCTGCGGATCTCGGTGTTGCCCAGCTTCGTCTTGGTCTGCCCCTCAAACTGAGGGTCGGCGAGCTTGACCGACACGATCGCCGTCAGGCCCTCGCGGATGTCCTCGCCGGTCAGGGTGAGGTCTTTTTCCTTGGCGGTCGGCTTGAACAGTCCGCTGTCGCGCGCGTACCGGTTGACCACGCTGGTGAGCGCCTTCTTGAAGCCCTCCTCGTGGGTGCCTCCCTCGTGCGTGTTGATCGTGTTGGCGAACGTGTGGATCGAGTCGTGGAACCCGGCGTTCCACTGCAGGGCGATCTCCACCTCCTGGGGCCCGCCTGGACCCCGGTCGGAGGCGGAGAAGTGGACGATCCCCTCGTGGAGAGGGTCCTTGGCCGCGTTGAGGTGCTTGACGAAGTCCCGCAGCCCGTCGCGGTAGCAGAACTCCGCCCGTCGGGGCGCGCCGTGGTCGTCCGGATGGCGCTCGTCGGCCACGCTGATGCGCAGACCGGCGGTCAGGAACGCCGTCTCGCGGAACCGGGTGGTCAGGGTCTCCC
>JALYHG010000267.1 GCA_030776725.1 Actinomycetota bacterium | reverse complement strand
TTAGGGCCCGTTGGCACCTCCCCGCGGAGATGCGACGCCGCCTCGAGGCCTCCGGAAGGCACGTGTCAGAACGTCGTCGTGACCCGGTTGGAGCAGACGGTCGGGTCGCTGCGCAGGCACACCCAGTGGGTGTACGTCGCGCTGCCCTTCGCGGCGATCACGTCCGTGAAAGACGAGCCGTCGACGTCCGCGATGTGGACGCTGTCGCGGTGCACGGATACGGCGGTCGCACCGGTCCATGACAGGTCGATGCGGTGCTCGCCCTTCGTCTTCCGGCCGCTCGCGCTGAGCTCGATGCTGGCGGCGGCGGCGGTCGTCACGCCGTCCGAGAGCGTCCAGTGTGACGCGCCGGCGCGGTTCACCGCCCGGACGCGGTACCAGTAGGTCGTCGACGATCGCAGCCCGCTGTCGTCGTACGCGGTGGTGTCCGTGGCGACCGATGCCACCGACGTCCAGTCGGTGTCCGGAGCGGTCGCTGACGCGGTCGTCCGCTCGACCTCGTAGCCGCTCTCCGTCGTGACGTCCGTCCACGTGACCCGGGCGGTCGTGGCGCCGGTCGCCGACGCCGTCACGGTGGTGGGCGCTGGGGGAGGATCGCTGAGCACCGTGGAGTCCGAGCGGATGAAGAGGTGGTCGACGTCGATCGTGTCGAGGCTGTTGTTGCCGGCCGTCCGGTCCGCGTCGGTGACCCGGACCTTCACGGCGCCCCGGGTGCCGGCCGGCATGGCAGCGGCCGAGACACCGCGGCTGCCAGCGGCCACCGTCACGAGCGTCGTGTACGTGGACCCTCCGTCGGTGGAGTACGCGAACGTGAAGTCCTCGGCGGACGAGGTTGCGGCGGCGTCGACGGAGAAGGTGACCGTGTCGCCGCCGGTCACGTTCAGGTCCCAGATGTGCTCGAGCAACGAGGTGCGTGTCGACGGCTTGCCGCCGGACTCGAGCTCGGTGAGCGCCTCAACGGCGCCGCCGGCGCCGTGGGTGTCGAGGTACGAGCCGGTCACCGTCCCGCTGACCGTGGTCTCCGCTGCGGCGACGTCGTCGACCACGGTGGGGGTCGCCGGCGTCGAGCCCGACAGGCGGCTGGCGACGTCCGTCCTCACCGCCGGCAGGTCGTCGTAGAGGACGCCGCCGGGGCACTCGGTCGCCGTGAAGTCACGGTGGCCGGAGATCGTCGCCACGGTTCGGCGGTTCACCCCGTTGTCGTAGTCCACCGTCCCTTGCGGATCGAGGCCGTGGCGCCCCGACAGTTCCGCGAGGTACTCGACGAGGGCCTCACGGGCAGCGGTCTTCGGCGGGACGTCCGTGAGCGTGCCGAGCAGCGCGATGCCGAAGTTGCCGGTGTTGTAGCCGCCCGTGTGGGCGCCCGTCACGATCTCCGAGGCGGTCGCCGTCGTGCGGTGCCCGAACTCCCACCCGGTGCCGCCCGCATCGAGACAGGACGGGCTGTCGCTCCCCGACCAGCGGCCCTCGTAGACGGTCCCGTCCTCCGAGATCAGCGCCTGGTAGCCGATGTCGTCCCAGCGGTTCGTGCGCACGTGGTAGGTGTAGATCGCGCGGACCCGGGCATCCGGGTCGGGGTCGTCGTTCTGCGTCGCGGTGTGGTGGACGGTCAGCACCTGGGTCGGGGCGTAGCTACGCGTGCTCGTGCGCAGGCTCTCGTCCGCGAGCCAGTCGGCCCGTGACTTACACGTCGTGACAGCGTCGGCGGACGCCGCCGGGCGACGTGCGACGATCTCCCGAGGGCCGTCCGTGGTGTTCAGCGCCGCGGCGCGGGCGCTGCGCGCGAACCCCGGCAGGCCACGGATCTGGTAGGCGTCGGCGTCGTCGCCGGAGACGAGCGCCCCGGTCCACTGCCCGGGCGCCTGGGCGCCGTCCTCGGTCATCGGCGTCCACGGGCCCCAGAGGTCACCGTGGCGGAAGCGCACCGCGAGCCCGCCGACGCCCTCGTGGACGTCTCCTGGACCGTGGTCGTGGTGGGCGTCGGCACCGTCCGGCAGGTCGAAGACCACGCCGACGTCGTCGATGGGGAAACCCGGCTCGATCGGCGCGGAGGTGACCGGGTGCTCGTGGTAGAGCGTCCGAGGTCGCGTCACCGCCTCCGCCAGCGCGGTGGGCAGGACGAGGCCGGAGGCGACGACGGCCAGCGTGAGCGCGAGCCGGAGCGTCCTGCGCATGCGTCCCCGATGTGTCCAGGTGCGGAAGCCGCCGACCGACATCGGGGCCGCCGAACGGTACCGAACGTGTGGGCCTCACCGGCCGGGTAGCCGGGTAGCGCGTGCAACCCGGGGCGACCCCGCGATGTTCCCGATGTCGCGACGTCCGGGTTCACGCGGCGACCTCTGCCGGCTGCGCTCGCTGGCGAGCGCGGAACGGCCTACGTCGCTCGCCGGAGGAAGGGGCCAGCTCCCGTGCGATCTACGTGGTGCTCCTCTGGGTCGGCCGTCCCACGAGCAGGTAGATCAACGCGCCGATCCAACCGAGCAGGACGATGACGAGCACCCACACGATCGTCGTCCCCGACCGGAACTCCGAGTTGGGCGT
>JALYHG010000266.1 GCA_030776725.1 Actinomycetota bacterium | reverse complement strand
CGCTGCGACCGTGCCGGCGTCCTCGCGGTCCGTGACGATACCGCCCCGCACGATCGAGGCGTTCGGGGCGCGGCTGCGCGACCGGACCGACCTCGACGCGCTCGTCGACGGCATGCAGAACACGGTGCGCCGCACCGTCCAGCCCGCCGGTGTGTCGGTCGTGCTGCCCGGGGACCGACCGTGACCGGCCGGGCCAACGCGGTGGAGGAGCCAGCCCGCACGGGGGCTGGGCGTCGACCGTGGCCGGCTTTGGCCGTCACCCTGGGCGGCCTGCTCCTGCTCGGAGCCAGCGTGGGGCTGAACATCACGATGGCACACCGGGACGGCATGGCGGTCGTGGCCGTGATCCCGCTCGTCCTCATCGCGGTCGGGGGGCTCCTGGCCGCGCGACGAGCGGGCAACGCCGTCGGCTGGCTGCTGCTGGCGTCGGGCCTACTCTGGGCTGGCCTGCACGCCACCGAGGCCTACGCCCGGTACGGGCTCGCGCACGATCCGGGGTCGCTGCCCGGGGCGGGCGCGGCGCTGTGGTTCGCCACCTGGCTGTGGCTTGCCGCGATCTTCGTCCTCGTCTTCGTGCTGCTGTTGTTCCCCGACGGACGCCTCCTGTCGCCACGGTGGCGACCGATCCTGCGTGCCGGTCAGGTCGGGCTCGTCTTGGCGCTGACGGCCCAAGCGACCGTGCGTTGGGGCCCCGGCGCCTACCACTACCCGTTCGCCTCGCACGCGCTGAACCCGCTCCACGTGCCCGCGCTCGAGCCCATCCGGGTCGTCGTGGCCGTGGGAGGCGGTGCGCTGCTCGGGATCGCGCTGCTCGGCTCGCTGACGTCGATCATCGTCCGCTTCCGCCGCGCGCGGGGCGTCGAGCGGCTGCAGACGAAGTGGGTCGTCTTCGGCGTGTCGTCAGCCTTCCTGCTCTACGCGCTGTCGGGGATCGCGGGTGCTGTCTACGAGCAACTCGCGGGCCGCGTCGTCCGTCTGGAGGAGGTGCCCTTCAGCCTGCTGCTCGCGTCGTTCCCGGTGACCATCGCGCTGGCGGTGCTGCGCTACCGCCTGTACGACATCGACCGCATCGTCGGCCGTACCGTCTCCTACGTCGTCGTCACCGCCGTGCTGGTGGCCATCTACGCCGGCGGGGTGGTCGGGTTCGGCGCGGTCGCGCGCGGCGTCGCTGGCGACCCCTCGAACGACGTTGTCGTCGCCGCCTCCACCCTGGCGGTTGCAGCCGCGTTCGGGCCGCTGCGCCGGCGCGTCCAGGGGATTGTGGACCGGCGGTTCAACCGGGCGCGCTACGACGCGGCGCGGACCGTCGAGCGCTTCGCGCAGCGGCTGCGCGACGACCTCGACGTCGGGTCGATCGCCCAGGAGGTCCGCGCGGTCGTCCCCCGGACGGTCCAGCCGACACACCTCAGCATCTGGCTAGGCAGCGAGAAGGTGCGTCCGTGAACCCCCGGTCCGCCGGCGTCCTGGGGTGGGGATCCTGGTTGGTGGGTTGCGCCGCCATCGCCGCCTCGGTGGTGGTCTCCGCCCGTAACCCGGCGCCCTCGACCACGGAGGCGTTCAGCGTTCTCGATGCCGCGCTGTGGGGTTCGTCGTGGGTGGGGTTCGGGCTGGTGGGGGCTGTGGTGCTCTCGAGACGGCCGGACAACCGTGTCTCCTGGATCCTCTCCGGCCTGACGCTCGGGGTGGGTCTCATGCTGTTGACCCCCGCATACGCCCGGTACGGTCTGGTGACCGCCCCAGGCGCCGTCCCTCTCGCGCAGGTCGCGGCCTGGGTCGGCGCGTGGATTGTCGTGCCGGTCATGGCGCTCGTCCCGCTGCTCGTCGCGCTGTTCCCGACCGGACGGGTGAGCGGCCGGCGGATGCGTGCGGTGGTGCGTGTCCTGGTCGTGGTGGCGGTGATCGACACGGTCGTCTACGCGGTGCGGCCCGGGCCGATCGAGGGCGACACCCCGCCGTTCAACCCGCTCGGCATCCCGGGCGCACGGACTGCGCTCGACGCCGCGACGAACGTCCTCGGCCAACTGATCGTGCTCGCGGCGGCGATCATCGTCGTCGACGCGGTGCGCCGCTACCGGCGGGCCCGAGGCGTCGAGCGACAGCAGTTCCGTTGGTTCGTGCTGGCGGTCGCCGCGTTCCCGCTGCTGTTCGTCGCGGCCATCGTTCTGGAGGAGAACGTCCTCGGGGTCGATGCGTTCGACCCCGTCGTCGTGGTCTTCGCCGTGTGTGGCAACGGGCTCGCCGCCGCCATTTACGTCGCGGTCACCCGCCACGGGCTGTTCGAGATCGACCGGGTCATCAACCGCACTGTGGTGTACACGGTGGTGACCGCGTCGCTCGCCGGGTCCTACGTCGGACTCGTTGTGCTGCTGCAGCGGGTGCTCGCGCCGGTGACCGAGGGCTCAGACCTGGCGGTGGCCGCCTCGACGCTGGCGGTGGCGGCCGCGTTCGGGCCGCTGCGTCGGCGGGTCCAGGGGTTCGTGGACCGGCGGTTCAACCGTCGTCGCTTCGACGCGGCCAGGACGGTGGCGGAGTTCGGGGCCACGCTGCGCGACGAGGTTCAGCTGGGTTCGCTCGCCCGTGACCTCAAGAGCGTCGTGAGGGAGACGGTCCAACCGGCCCAGGTTTCGCTGTGGCTGCGGGCGCCGGAGGCCTCGAGTTGAGCTCGCGTCAGGTCGCCGGACCCACCATCGGCATCCTCGCCATCCTCATCGGGCTGGTCGCCCTGCGGATCGCTCTCAAGGACGGAAGATGAATCCGATCTTGTCCACGCCCCGGTTCGGGACAACCGCGTCCGTGGCGCTGTTCGCGCTCGCCATCGTCCCCATCGCTGCCGGGATCGCGATCGACCCCGCCGAGGGCGCGGAGTGGGCACCGGGAGTGATCTCCGCGGCCGTGGTCGGAGCCGTGCTGACCATCCGGCGACCGGCCAACCCGATCGGCCGGATCTACGCGGTCATCGGGGCGCTGGGCGGGATCGAGATCTTCGCCTTCGAGTACGCCGAGGCCACCTCCACACCCGGAGCCGTCGCGGTGTGGCTCGCGTGGTTCGGGGGGGTCGCCATCTTCGTGAACATCGGCCTGACCGCGTTGGCTGTGTTCCTGTTCCCGGACGGCTCCGCGCCCTCGTCGCGGTGGCGGTGGGTCGGTCGCACCATCGGGATGGCCATCGTCGTCGGTGTGTTCGTCGTCGGTCTGACGCCAGGACCCCTGGAGCCGGTGCCGGCCATCAACAACCCGCTCGGTGCCACCGCGTTGGGTGATGTGCTCGCGGTCGGCAGCGCCGTGCACCTCGTCCTGCTGCTCCTGGCCTTGGGCGGCGCCGTCGCGGCCGTCGTCCACCGGTTCCGCCGATCGGCGGGTGTGGAGCGCCAGCAGGTGAAGTGGCTCATGTACGCGGCCGCGATCCTCGGTCTGGCGATCGCGGCGGCCTTCGTCTGGGACCCGGCCGAGGTGCCAGCCACCGGTCACCTGATCAACGTCGCCTGGTCGGCCATCCCGGTGGCGGTGGCGGTCGCGGTCCTGCGTTACCGGCTGTACGACATCGACCGGATCGTCAACCGCACGGCCGTCTACGCGGTCGTGACCGCGATGCTGGCCGCCTTCTACGTGGGACTGGTGGTGCTGCTCCAGCGCCTGCTGTCCCCCGTCACGGAGGGCTCCGACCTCGCGGTGGCGGCCTCGACGCTGGCGGTCGCCGCAGCGTTCGGCCCGTTGCGCCGCCGGGTCCAGGGGTTCGTGGACCGGCGGTTCAACCGGCGCCGGTACGACGCGACGAGGGTCGTCGAAGCGTTCGCGCACCGACTACGGGACGAGGTCGACCTCGACAATCTCCGGGGCGATTTGGTGGAGACGGTGCGCCGCACGGTTCAGCCGCGCGGGGCGGCGGTCTGGATGGCGGCACGGGCGGTGCGACGGTGAATCGGCAGGTCCTGGCCTGGTCTCTCGTGGTGGTGGCCGCGTGTCTGCTCACGTTCGATCTCACGGTTCACGCCGCGGTCGTCGGTGTGCCGTTGCGCGACCGCCTCGGCGAGTCGCTGTTCTCGCTGCCGTTCGCGGTCATGGGCGCGCTGGTCGTCACCCATCGAGCGGGCAACGCGGTGGGGTGGCTCTTCCTCGCCGTGGGCGTCGGCGAGCCGTTGGCTGGTGCGATCCAGGCCTACGGGTTGGCGGGTCTCGTCGTAGCGCCCGGCAGCTACCCGGGCGCTGTGTGGGTCGCCTGGGTGCACCAGTGGATCTGGGCGCCGAGCGTGGCGCTCGTCGCCATCGCGATCCCGTCGCTGTTCCCGACCGGGCGCTGGCCCTCTCGGCGCGCACGCCTCATCGTGCTCCCGGTGTCCATCGCCGTCGGCTCGGCCGTCCTAGGGGCGGCGGTCGCGCCGGGCCGGATGAGCCTGAACGACGTGGACGTCGCCGCAAACCCGCTCGGCTGGGCGGGTGCCGCGACCCTCACCGACGTCGCGGACACGATCGGGTTGTTCGGGATCGTGGTGTGCGGTCTCGTCTCGATCGCCGGCCTCGTCCGGCGCGCCCAGCGTGCCCGCGGTATCGAGCGCCAGCAGTACCGGTGGGTCGGCGCGGGTTTCCTCGCCTTCGTCGCCTCCCTGGTGCTGCTGGTGGCGGTCAGCGTCGGGGACCTGTGGCTCGCATCTTTCTTCGTCCCCGCGTGGGTGGCCGACCTCCTCGTCGGCACGGGGCTGGCGACCATCCCGGTGGCGCTCGGCGTGGCGGTGCTGCGCTACCGACTGTACGAGATCGACCGGCTCATCAGCCGGGTGCTCGCCTACACGCTGGTGACCGTTGTCCTCGCGACGCTGTACGCCCTCTTCGTCGTCCTCCTCCAGCGCCTGCTCTCCCCGCTCACGGGGGGCTCCGACCTCGCGGTGGCCACCGCGACGCTGGCGGTGGTGGCGGTCTTCGGCCCGCTGCGCCGCCGGACCCAGGGGTTCGTGGATCGCCGCTTCAACCGTCGCCGCTACGACGCGGCGCAGGTGGCGCGGTCGTTCGCCCAGCGGTTGCGCAACGAACTCGAGCTCACCGCGCTCTGCGAGGAGCTCGCCGGCACGGTCCGAGGCGCCGTCCAGCCGACGCAGCTGTCGCTGTGGCTGCGGGAGGGGGCGAGGTGAGAGTCGAGCGCTGGGGACCCGGGTTCGCGATCGCGGGGCTGGCGGCGACGCTGGGACTGTACGGGGCCGGGATGGTGCTGCGTGCGCTGCGGCCGGAGGTCGGGCCCGGCGACTTCACCATGGACGACGTCGCATTCTTCGTGCCGTTCGTGGCCTTCGCCCCGCTGGGGGCGCTCGTCGCCGTGCGGCGGCCCGACAACCCGCTTGGCGTGCTGATGACGGTCGTGGCCGTGCTGGTGACGGCGTCCTACTTCGCCGGCGAGTACGCGACCCGTGGCCTGGTCGTGGCGCCGGGTGCGCTGCCCGGCGCCGACGTGGCGTCGTGGTTGGCGACGTGGGTCTGGCTGCCGGGCTCGCTCGCGTTCGCGGTCGTGCTCCTGCGCTTCCCCGACGGTCGGCTCCCGACCCCGCGCTGGCGGTGGCTGGAGCGGGCGTCGTGGCTGACGCTGGCTGTGCTGGTTCCCGGTGTAACCCTGCTGTGGCGCGACCGCGGCGCGCCGCTCGTCGTGGAGGGCGTGGGCAACCTCCGCGCGGCCCCCAATGGCTGGCTCGTCAGCGTCGTCGGGAACCACCTCGGCGTGTGGATCTTCGCTGCCAGCGCCGCCTCGCTGCTCTTCCGCTTCCGGCGCGCTCGGGGCGACGCCCGCCAGCAGCTGAAGTGGCTCGCGTTCGCCGCGGCGGCCCTCGTCATGTTCGTCCCGATGAGCGCCGTCCTCCCCCTCGGTGAGCTCGTCTTCGGGAGCCTCATGTTGGTGGGGCTGGCCGGGGTGCCGGTGTCGATCGCCATCGCCATCCTGCGCTTCCGGCTCTACGACATCGACCGGATCATCAACCGCACGGTTGTCTACGCGATCGTCACGGCGGTGCTCGGCGGTTGCTACGTCGGGCTGGTCGTCGCCCTCCAGGCGCTGCTGCGGCCGCTGTCGGGCGAGTCCGACCTCGCGGTGGCGGCCTCCACGCTCGCGATCGCGGCCGCGTTCGGTCCGGTCCGTCGCCGGGTCCGGTCCGGTGTGGACCGGCGTTTCAACCGCTCGCGCTACGACGCGGTGCGCACGGTCGACGGCTTCGGTCAGCGGTTGCGGGACGAACTGTCGCTCGAGGCCCTGGCGGGTGAGCTCCGCGCCACGGTCACCGTGGCGGTCCAGCCCGCACGGATCGATCTGTGGCTGGCGCCCGACGCCGAGGGGACGCCGTGAAGGCTCACGCCGGCTGGCTCGCGATCGCCGTCGGGGCAGCGGAGGCCGTCATGCTCGGGGTCGGTCTCGTCCTCGCCGCGGTCGGCGGGCGCACGCTCGCCGAACTCGTGTGGGGGTGGGGGCTGGCGGAGGCGAGCGTGGCGGCTGCGTTCGGGGGCGTCGGGGCGGTGCTGGCCTGGAAGCGCCCCGGCAACCCGCTGGGGTGGCTGTTCCTCCTGCTGGGGTGGGGAGCCGCGACAGGGTTCCTGGCGGCGCGCGCGTGGGAGGTCTTCGGCGACGGTACGGCGCTCGGCTCCATCGCGTCCGGCCTTGACTTGCCCGTCCCGTGGGTCGCGCTGTTCGCCGTCATCCTGCTGCTGTTCCCCGACGGCGAGCTGCCCTCGCGGCGGTGGCGGCCGGTGCTGTGGCTGGTCCTCGCGGGGGCGGCCGTCTCGGGGGCCTCGGTGGCGTTCGGTCTCCGTGTCGGGGGGGTGCTGCTGTGGGACCGCGTCGAGCCGCTGCTCGTCGTGGCCATCCCGCTGGCGCTCGTCGGTCTCATCGGGCGTCTGCGCCGGGGCGGCGGGGCCGAGCGCCAGCAGGTCAAGGTCGTCGTGTTCTCGACCGTGGTCGCCGTCGTCGCGATCCTCGTCGGCGCCCCGCTGGGAGCGCTGCCGGTCGTGAACGCGATCGCGGTGCCGGCCATCCCAGTGGCGATCGCGGTGGCCATCACGCGTCACGGTCTGTACGACATCGACCGGATCATCAACCGCACGGTGGTCTACGCGATCGTCATCGCGGTGCTCGGTGGTGCCTACGTCGCGCTGGTCGTCGCCCTCCAGGCGCTGCTGCGGCCGCTGTCGGGCGAGTCCGACCTCGCGGTGGCGGCATCCACGCTCGCGATCGCGGCGGCGTTCGGTCCGGTCCGTCGCCGGGTGCGGTCCACGGTGGACCGGGGCTTCAACCGCTCGCGCTACGACGCGGTGCGCACCGTCGACAGCTTCGGTCAGCGGTTGCGGGACGAGCTGTCGCTCGAGGCCCTGGCGGGTGAGCTCCGCGCCACGGCGGCCACGGCGGTCCAGCCAGTGCGGATCGATCTGTGGCTGGGTCCGCAGGGCCAGAGGAGATCGTGAACCGTCGCCGGGCGGACCACCACCCCGGCGTCTGGATGCGCGAGCTCGCGGTGCTCGTAACGCTCCCGGAACGGTCCGCCTCCACACTCGGCGACGACTCGTGAGGAGGGTCCGGGCATGGCAGCTGACGCGGTCGCGTTCGAGACGATCACGGCGCAGGCGCTGGGGTGGAAGCGGCTCCTCGACGCCACGGCCGTCGCCGCCGTGGTCGGTCACGCGGCGATCGCGGCCGCGCTCACCGACCTCGAGGCTGGAGTGTTCACCGTGCTGCTCGCGCTCGGGGCCGCGCTCGCGCGACGGCGTCCGAAGGCGGGCGCCATCGTCCTGGCGCTGCTGTTCGCGGACCTCGTGTTATGGACCGCGCCAGCGAGCTGGAGCGCGCTCGCGCACGGTGACGGACTCGATGCGCTCCTCCTCCAGCTGCCCGCCGCGGCCCTGGGTGTTGTCGGCCTCGTGGCGGCCGTCGCGGTCATCGCGCGCCGCAGCGGCCACCGCGCCCCGCTCGTCCTGGCGGTCGCCGTCGCCGTCGCTGTCGCCGGGGCGATCTCCGTCGGCACCGCCCGGGTGCAGGCCACCCCGGCCGGCGGAGGCGTCGAGGTCGCGCTCGTCGACACGGCCTTCAACCCTACGGAGCTGACCGTGGACACGGGGACGACGGTCTCCGTGCGCAACGACGACTACTTCTGGCACACCTTCACGGTGCCCGAACTGGGGCTGGAGGTGCGCGTCCCCGGCAACACCGTGCGCGAGCTGCGGGTCGATGCCGAGGCGGGCACCTACGCGTTCCTGTGCCGCATCCCCGGCCACGATGCCGCCGGGATGACCGGGAACCTCACCGTAACGGCGGCGCCGTAACGGTTCCGGAACGCCGACGGGTGACACTTGACGTGTGGAAAGGGAGGACCAGGTGACTGCTGAAGCCCCCGCGAGGAGGACGCGGCGGATCCCCACGCTGCGGCTGTCAAACCGTGACGAGCGACGCGCCCGCAAGGCGGCGCGTCGTGCCGAGCTTGAGGCGGCCGTCGAGGCGTCGCAGGTCGAGACCCCGCCGGTGGACATCGCACCGAACGACCCGGTGCTCGCGTACTTCCAGAGCCACCCGGAACCGGTCGACATCGACCACCTCAAGGTCGAGTCGGCGGGCGTCGAGGCGCTGCGCGAGGCTGGCGTGAAGCTCGTTGTGCCGCTGGTCAGCCAGGGTGAGCTGATCGGCCTGCTCAACCTCGGCGAGCGCCTCTCCGAGCAGGACTACTCCGCGGACGACCGCAAGCTGCTCGAGAACCTCGCCGGGCAGGCGGCGCCGGCGCTGCGTGTCGCCCAGCTCGTCCGCGAACAGGCGGCGGAGATCCGCCGTCGCGAGCGCTACGAACAGGAACTTCGCGTCGCCCAGCTCATCCAGCAGAACTTCCTGCCGCGGGAGCTGCCCGAGCAGCGCGGCTGGCGCCTGAACGCCTTCTACCGCCCTGCCCGCGAGGTCGGCGGTGACTTCTACGACTTCATCGACCTGCCCGACGGGCAGGTTGGCATCGTCTGCGGCGACGTCACGGACAAGGGCGTACCCGCGGCGTTGATCATGGCGAAGACGCACAGCATCTTGCGCGCTGACGCGCCGCGCCTGTTCTCGCCCGGGGCGGTGCTCGCCCGCGCCAACAGCCTGCTGGCGGCCGAGATGCCGCCGAACATGTTCGTAACGTGCTTGTACGCGGTGCTCAACCCCAAGACCGGGCAGCTGCGATT
>JALYHG010000265.1 GCA_030776725.1 Actinomycetota bacterium | reverse complement strand
CGCTCAACGGCCGCGGGCTGGAGGACTACTTCCGCACGGAGAAGCACCGCCATCACGCCGTCGAGCCCCTCGCTGTCGTCGAACAGCAGGGCCGCTGGGACGTCGTCGCCCACATCAACGGCGGCGGCATCACCGGTCAGGCCGGGGCGCTGCGGCTGGGCATCGCGCGGGCGCTCGCCGAGCTCGACGACGACTGGCGGAAGCCGCTCAAGGAAGCTGGGCTGCTGACCCGCGATGCTCGTCGCGTGGAGCGCAAGAAGTACGGGCTGAAGAAGGCGCGCAAGGCCCCGCAGTTCTCCAAGCGGTAGGTCCGCGTGAGCGAGCTCTTCGGGACCGACGGGATCCGTGGCGTCGCCAACACCGAGCTGACGCCCGAGCTGGCCCTGTCGGTCGGTCGGGCAGTGGTGACCAAGCTCCGCGAGGACGGCGTGCGCCGCCCCGCGGTCCTGGTCGGGCGCGACCCGCGCTGGTCAGGGGAGCTGCTCGAGGCGGCGCTCGTCGCGGGCATCGCCGCAGCGGGCGGCGACGCGATCACGGTCGGGGTCGTGCCCACCCCAGGTCTGGCGTACCTGACCGAGAGATCCGACGTCGCCGCAGGAGCGATGATCAGCGCGTCGCACAACCCCGTCGGCGACAACGGGATCAAGGTCTTCGCCGGGGACGGCTACAAGCTCGCCGACGACGACGAGGACCGGATCGAGCAGCTGATGCGTCGCGACGACCTGCCGCGTCCGACGGGGACGGCGGTTGGACGCATCGTCGACGACCGGACGCGCACGACCGCCTACGTCGAGCACCTCGTTCAGGCCGCCGAGGAGGACCTCACCGGCCTTCGGCTCGTCGTCGACGCCTCCAACGGTGCGGCCAGCACGATCGCTCCGCTCGTCTACAGCCGGCTGGGGGCGGACGTCGCCGCCGTCCACTGCGCCCCCGACGGGGCGAACATCAACGCGGGGGTCGGCTCGACACATCCGGACGTGATCACCGCAGCCGTCCGCGAACACCGCGCCGACGTCGGGTTTGCCCACGACGGCGACGCTGACCGGTTGATCGCCGCGACGGCCGACGGCGACCTGATCGACGGCGACATCATCCTCGCGATCCTCGCACAAGCGCGGCAGAAGGCGGGGCGCCTGAGCGGCGACCGGGTCGTCACCACGGTGATGACCAACCTCGGGTTCAAGCGCTCGATGCAGCGCCTCGGAATCGACGTGATCGAGACCCGCGTCGGCGACCGGTACGTGCTCGAGGCGATGCGCCGGCACGATGCCGTGCTCGGCGGCGAACAGAGCGGGCACATCATCCAGCTGGACGAGGCCACCACCGGTGACGGCGTCCTGACCGCCGTCAAGCTGCTCAGCGCGATGCGGCAGTCAGGACGGTCGCTCGCCGAGCTGGCCACCGTCATGGAGCGCCTGCCGCAGGTGCTGGTGAACGTGGCCGTCGCCGACAGGAGCGGGCTGGCCGACGCCGCCGCGGTGTGGGAGACCGTCCGGTCCGAGGAGGAACGTCTCGGCGACGACGGGCGGGTCCTGGTGCGTCCGTCGGGGACCGAACCACTGGTCCGGGTGATGGTCGAGGCCGACACCGAGGACGACGCGCGAGCGGTCGCTGACCGGATCGCTGCCGTTGTGCGCTCGACGCTCGGCCTCCCGTGACGGCCACGCGCGGGCTGGCGATCGGCGGCCCGCACCCCGTCATCGTGGACCTCGCCCGGGATGCCGAGCGGCGCGGCTTCGATGCGGTGTGGGTCTCGGAGACCACGAGCGATTCGATCGTGGCCGCCACGGTCCTGGCTCAGCACACCGACCGGATCCGGATCGGTACCAACGTCACGCTGGCCTTCCCCCGGTCGCCGACGATCACCGCGATGGGGGACCTGAACGAGCTGTCGGGTGACCGGTTCGTCGTCGGTCTGGGCAGCCAGGTCCGTCGCATCATCGAGGAGCGGTTCTCCGCGGCGTTCGACCAGCCCGCCGCCCGGATGGCCGAGTACGTGCAAGCGATGCGGACGGTGTGGCGCCAGCGTCGCGGCGAGGATGTGACTTTCGATGGGGACATCTACCGTGTGTTGCGCGGCCCTCTCGGCGGGGCGTCGCCCGCTGCGGGTCGCCCCATGCCCGAGGTGTACGTCGCTGCGGTGGGACCCGTGATGACGGCAACAGCGGCCACGCACGCCGACGGCTGGCTCGGCCATCCCTTCACGTCGTTGAAGTTCCTGGACCTCCAGCGGCCACGGATCGACGAGGCGCTCGCCGCAGCCGGCCGTCCCCGAGACAGCTTCACGGTGTGCACGTCGCTGATCGTCTGCATCAGCGATGACCGCGACACGGCGGTCCGTGAGGCCAAGGGCCAGATCGCCTTCTACGGCACCACTCCCAACTACCGCCGGGTGTTGGGTTCCGGGGGGGACGGCCACCTCACCGGGGACCTGCGCCGGGTGTGGGCCACGACCGGTCACGACCTCGACGCGCTGATCGCCGCGGTCCCCGACGATGTGGTCGAGCGGTACGCGGTGGCCGGCACCCCCGATGAGGTCCGCGACCGTCTGGATGCCTACGCGGAGCGGGTCGACCACGTCATCCTCGGCGGTGCCTGGTACCGGGTCCCCACGGGGCGGATCTCCGAGAACCTCTCCGCGATCATCGACACGTTCGGCCGGTCGTGAGGTGGCGAGCGCCACGGGTCCCATAAGGGTGTCGCGTGAGCGCGGTGGAGTTGCTATGTTCGTCTACTGTTATGCGTGGGGGCACGGAGGGCCGGGGAGGAACCAGATGATCACCGGGCTGATGCAGGCGGAACCGGTCCGCACCCGTTCGAGCCGCCAACGGCTGGAACGGCCGCTCGCGGCAGCCGTGGCGCTGGTGGTCGTCGCCGGGTTCGCGGCGGTCGCGGTGCAGCAGGCGGAGCGGGCCGCTCCCAGCGACGCTGAGCTGGTGGACGCCCTGGTCGCGATCGAGGATCAGGTCGCTGACGTCCCGCTGCTCCCGGACGCGACCGTGTCACCCGACGCCACGTGGGGTGACATCACCGGCGACTTCGTCGGTGCGGCCATCCAGCTCGAGGAGATCGATCCCGAGCTACAGACGCTGGTTGCGCAGGCATCCGAGGCGCGGACCCCTGTGGCCGACGCCGTCGAGGCGGTCGCGTCCGCGTACCGCACCATGCGAGAGGGTTACACGTTCCTGTCCGCCTACGAGCAGGCCGGCCTGGTGGTCGCCCCGCTGCCTCCTCCGGCCGCGGCGGAGACCCCGGAGCTGGCCGCAGGAGCCGATGAACCACGCGGGCAGGCCCAGGTCGGGATGGTGTTGCTGCTGGAGGCGCTCGCAGGGTTCCAGGAGGGGTACGCGGTCCTGCGCGACGCCGAGGCGGCGGGCGAGGCCCGGACCCTGTTCCAGAGCCGCTACATCGTGGTGCAGCAGGCAGCACAGACCGAGGCCGACGACGTCCGCGACGCGTTGTCGCTCCCGGCGACCGAGCGGCTCGTTCCGGTGACCCGCTTCGAACCGCGGTTCACCGGCGAGGAGCCGGAACGGACCGTGCGCTACGCCTGCGTGGACTGGGACGACTACGTCGAGGTCCGACCCGAAGGCCCGCACCCGTCGCTGTCGTTGCCGGAGGGACAACAGGCTGACCTGCCGATCCCCGACTGCCCGGACGTGGACAACGGCAACGAGGTCCGGCTGCTCGAGCCAGGGACGCCCGCCTGAGGCACGGCGTCGGGTAGCGTCGGGCCGTGGAGACCATCCCCAAACCCGACGAGCTGCTGGCGCTGCACGACGTCACGCAGGAGCTGTTCACCACGCTGCGCGCTTGGTTCGATGTCCCCTCGCGTGTGCTGATCGACCTGCGTGAGATCGATTCCGCCGTCGAGGAGCTCGGCGACCCGACGCTGATCGCGGCGATGGCGATGCGCAAGCTGCAGGCACTGCACCTGCTGTCCACGCCGGGGGTGGTGACCAGCACCGACGTCGTGATCACGATCGTGCAGGACCTCGATCGGGCTCTTCTGCAGGCTCCAGAGATGCGACTGAAGGTCCAAGCAGAGGCCACAGACTGGGACGCGGCCCTGGCAGACCTCGCGGTCGACGACAGCGACGCTCCCAGCGAGGCTGACGAGGTCGACGAGGAGGCGCTCCGCTTCCGCTCGTTGCACCGCAAGCTCCACGAGGCGGTCCACGCGGTGCTGCGCGCCTCCGAGGGCGAGATCCGCTTCCTCGTCTGACGCCTTGACGGATCCGCAGCGCATGTCGCCGAACAGCCCGCCCGACGACGAGCGGGCGGGCCTGCCCAGCGCCATCCGGCCGAGCTGGTCCAAGTCGTCTCGGACGGTGCCCACAGCGGTCGTCCAGCCCGTCATCGAGTTCATGCGCACGGAGGCGTCCGGCGGGATCGTCATGCTCGTTGCTGCGCTGGCAGCGCTGATCTGGGCCAACTCCCCGTGGAGCGCGTCGTACGAGGCGCTGATCGGAACGCAGCTCGCGATCCAGCTGGGGCGGATCGGCCTGCTCGACCACACCGTGCAGGAGTGGGTCAACGACGCGTTGATGGTGATCTTCTTCTTCCTGGTCGGTCTCGAGATCAAACGCGAGCTCGTGGTCGGCGAGCTCCGCGACCCGCGCGCCGCGGCCCTCCCCGCACTGGCCGCGTTGGGCGGCATGGTGGTCCCGGCGCTGATCTACGTCGCGTTCAACGCCGGCACCCCCGCCAGCCGCGGGTGGGGGATCCCGATGGCGACGGACATCGCGTTCGCCATCGGGGTGGTGTCGCTGGTCGGCACCCGGGTCCCGGTCAGCGCCAAACTGTTCCTGCTGGCGCTGGCGATCGTCGATGACATCGGTGCGATCCTGGTCATCGCGGTGTTCTACACCGCCGACGTGTCGGCACGGTGGCTCGCTGTTGCGGTGGCCGGACTCCTGCTGGTCGTCGTCATGCAGCGTGTTCACGTCCGCGCCGGGCTGCTCTACATCGTCGCCGGGACGGTGGTGTGGCTCGCGATGCTGGAGTCCGGTGTGCACGCCACCATCGCCGGCGTTGCGCTGGGTCTGCTCACGCCGACCGCGTCGTTCTACCGACCCGAGGAGTTCGCGCCGGCTGCTCGTCGGCTCATCGAACGCATCGACGCGTACAGCGGCGACCCCGGTCAACCTCAGGACGTCCGGATCACGGAACGCACGCAGGCGTTGTTAGGCGACGTCGAGCGCCTCGCTCACGAGTCGGTCTCACCACTGTACCGTCTCGAGCACAAGCTCGCGCCGTGGAGCAGCTTCGTCGTGGTCCCGATCTTCGCGTTCGCCAACGCTGGGGTGCGGATCTCGGGGGAGGCGCTCGGGGGGGCGGTCGGCGATCCGGTCGTCGTCGGGGTGTTCCTGGGTCTGCTGGTCGGGAAGGTGATCGGCGTCACCGCCGCGGCGTGGCTCGGCGTGCGACTGGGCGTCGCACGCCTGCCGGACGGCACCGGATGGCGGCAGGTGTTCGGCCTGGGACTGCTGGCCGGCATCGGGTTCACCGTGGCGTTGTTCGTGACGGCGCTGGCGTTCGATGATCCCGACCTCGCCGCGAGCGCCAAGCTCGGGATCTTCGCCGCGTCGCTGGTGGCCGGTGCGGTGGGCTTCGCCTGGCTGCGCTTCGTGCCGCGCGAGGACAGGCCGGATACCGACCTGGGAAGCTGACGCCTACCGGGCCAGCGCCTGCGTCAACCGCTCGAGCCCTTCGATGAGTTCGTCGTCGCCGAGCGCGTAGCTGATCCTCAGGCCCCCCGGGGCGCCGAAGCCCTCGCCGGGGACGACCGCCACCTTGGCGACGTCTAGCAGGACCTCGGCGAGCTCGACGGTGGAGTCGACCCGACGGCCGCCGAACTCCATCCCCAGCAACCGCGAACAGTCCGGGAAGACGTAGAAGCCACCGTGGGGCTCGGGACAGACGACTCCGTCGATCGCCCTCAGCCGGTCGACGGTCACGGTCCGCCGCCGGTCGTAGGCGACGCGCATCTCGGCGACCCGGTCCTGGGGGCCGGTGAGCGCGGCGGTTGCGGCAGCCTGGGCGACGTTCGCGACGTTGCTGGACAGGTGGCTCTGGACGGTGGCGGCCGCGTCGGCCACCTCGACCGGGGCGATGAGCCAACCGACCCGCCACCCCGTCATCGAGTACGTCTTGGAGACGCCGTTGACCACCACGCAGTGGTCGGCCACCTCCGGGGCCACCACCGGCATCGACACGAATCGGGCATCGCCGTAGACCAGATGCTCGTAGATCTCGTCGGTGACCACCCACAGACCGCGCCCCGCCGCCCACCGACCGATCGCGGCGACCTCCTCGGGGGGGTAGACGGCGCCGGTGGGGTTGGATGGCGAGACGAACATCAACGCCTTGGTGCGGTCGGTGACGGCCGCGTCGAGCTCCTCGACCGAGGCCCGGTACCCGGAGCCGGCGTCGGTCGGCACGACGACGGTCCGGCCTCCGGCAAGTGCGATCTGCTCGGGGTAGGTCACCCAGTACGGGGCCACCAGCAGCACCTCGTCCCCAGGGTCGAGCAGGACCTGGAACGTCTCGTACAGGGCCTGCTTGGCACCGTTGGTCACCACGACCGTGGCCGGGGACGCCTCCAGTCCCGAGTCCCGCGCCGTCTTCTCGGCGATGGCCTCGCGCAGGCTGCCCAGTCCCGGAGCAGCGCTGTAGTGGTGCATCGCCGGGTCGGCGCACGCGCGCTGTGCCGCCTCGACGACGTGGTCGGGGCTGGGAAGATCCGGCTCTCCGGCACCGAAGCCGATCACCGGTTCACCGGCGGCTCTCAGCGCCCGAGCCTTGGCCGTCACCGCGAGCGTCACAGAAGCCTCGATGCGACGGACACGGGCGGCCAGGGTGGTATCGGGCATCGCGATCCCTCGAGGCAGGTCGCCGCAGGATAACCACCGGCCAGCTGGCCCCCGGCGGACGTCGGGTGGTTCACTTCAACGTCCCGCCTCATCGATGACGCCGTGGCGCTCTGCGCGTCGCGTCCTCGAGCCCGCAGAGGAGTCGCCATGATCGATCTCACGATCCCCCGTGAGCTGCTCCCACGCGACGGTCGCTTCGGGAGCGGGCCGAGCAAGGTCCGACCCGAGGCGGTCGCTGCTCTGGCCGAACGCGGCGTCGCGCTGCTGGGCACGTCGCACCGGCAGGCCCCCGTCCGTGGCCTCGTGACGCGGTTGCAGGAGGGCCTGGCCACCCTCTTCGACCTCCCGCACGGGTACGAGGTCGTGCTCGGGGTCGGCGGGGCGACCGCCTTGTTCGACGCCGCTGCGTTCGGTCTGGTGCGCCACCGCAGCCTGCATTACGTCTTCGGCGAGTTCTCGGGCAAGTTCGCCGCTGCGATCGCGGCTGCGCCTTGGCTCGACGACCCCGTGCGGGTCGCGGCAGACCCGGGGACCCGGCCGGATCTGATCGGCCACGACGGCGTCGACGTCCAGGTCGTCACCCACAACGAAACCTCCACCGGGGTCGCGATGGACGTGATCCGTCCCGACGGCGGCGCGCTGGTGGTGGTGGACGCGACCTCGGGCGCGGCGGGGCTCCCGGTCGACGTCTCCCAGGCCGACGTGTACTACTTCAGTCTGCAGAAGGGCTTCGGGTCCGAGGGGGGACTCTGGGTCGCGCTCGTCTCACCGGCGGGGCTGGCGCGCATCGAGGAGCTGGGCGCCGAACGGTACGTCCCCGCGTTCTTGGACCTGCGAACGGCCGTCGACAACTCCCGCAAGCATCAGACGTACAACACGCCGGCCATCGCCACGGTCTTCCTCGCCGTGGAGCAGGTCGAGTGGTTGCTGGAGTGCGGAGGCTTGAAGTGGGCGACCCACCAGTGCGCCACGAAGGCGGATCACCTGTACGGCTGGGCGGAGAAGGTCGACTACGCCACCCCGTTCGTCGCCGACCCCGCCGCACGCTCCGCCGTCGTGGGGACGATCGACCTCGCCGGGGTCACAGCTGACGATGTCAACGCCGTCCTGCGCCGCAACGGCATCGTCGACACCGGCGCCTACCGCAAGCTCGGTCGCAACCAGCTGCGGGTCGGGATGTTCCCGTCCGTCACGCTCGAGGACGTCGTGGCCTACACCGCCTGTGTGGACTGGGTCGTCGAGCGGCTGGCGTGACCCGCCGAGCACGATGACACGTCCATCGTCGACCGGTGCCGTCGGTCACGACGATCCGTCGGTCGGGGCGGCCTCCACCAGCTCGGCGAGGCTGTCGGCGAGGTACTCGCCCAACCGGGACACGTCCGGGACGGTCTCGCGGCAGGTGACCAGCCCGAAGAACAGCCCGTCGCGGTAGCTGACCACGCTGATGTTGAGCGCGCCCCCGTCGATGATCGGACCCATCGGGTAGTAGCTGAGCAGCTCGGCGCCGGCGAAGTACAGCGACCGCCGGGGCCCGGGGACGTTCGAGATCACGACGTTGTACAAGGGCCGGTGCCGTTCGGCCATCCCGGTGGCCGAGTACAGGCGGGCGGCCCGCGCGAACATCGCCGGGGCGGCGAACTCCGCCCAGTCGGTCAACGTGGTCGCGCCGATCGCCAGGTGTTGCCGCTTGGCGATCTGAGCGCTCCGCGACACCCGACGCAGACGCTCGGCCGGGTCGGCTGTGGCGGTGGCCAGCGAGGTGATCATCGCCGATACCGCGTTGCGCTGGGCGTCGCCGCCACCAGCGCGGACCGCGATCGGGACCCACGTGACGAGGTCCTCGCCGGGGAGCTCGCCGTGCTGGGCGAGGTAGCGGCGGAGGGCTCCGGCGCAGACGGCCAGGACCACGTCGTTGAACGAGACGTCGAACGCGCGCTTGACCTGCTTGATGTCGTCGAGTTCGCACGAGACGAACTCCACCCGGCGGTGGGGGGTGATCGACGCGTTGAAACGCGTACGCGGGGCGGTGAACGGTGCCGGCGGCCGGTCGCCGTTGGGCTGATCGCTGTCATCTCGTCGGGCTTGGAACTCCAGAGCGCCCAGCTTCAGCGCGCCTCGGACGGTGCGGTAGGCGGTCTCGGCCAGCTCGACGGGCAGGCTCGCCCGGTCGGCGGCGGCACGCGCCAACAGGTGCAGGTCGGACGGGATCGGCTCGGGTTCGAACGTCTCCTGCGATGCGCTGATCTCGGGATCGGGGTCGGTGTCCAGCAGCGTGGTCGCGATCTCGCGGCCAGAGACGCCGTCGATCGCGGCGTGGTGGATCTTGGTGACCACGGCGATGTGGCCGTCCTCGAGCCCATCGACGTACCACATCTCCCACAGCGGCCGGTCGCGATCCAAGGGCCGGCTGATCACGTCGGCCGTGAAGTCGGCCAGCTCGTCGAGGCCGCCGGCGCCGGGCAGCGTCGCGGACCGGATGTGGTACTCGAGGTCGAAGCCGGGGTCGTTGACCCACACCGGGTGATGCACGTTGAAAGGAACGAACACCAACCGCTGCCGGAACGTGGGAATCTCGTGCAGGTGGGCCTGGACGGTGTCGCGCACCCGCTGTAGGGAGTAGTCCACGTCTGCCGTCGACGGATCGAACAGCATCGCGGACGCCACGTGCATGTGGACGCTGGGCGTCTCGCCGTACAGGAAGGCAGCGTCGAGTCCGGACAGGCGCTCCATCGCGGCTCCCTTCACCGTCCACGGCTGGCCGCAGTCAGTGGATCATCACGAGACTACAACGGCCGGGAGCCAGGTTCTCTGTCGTTCGACGTGTCGTTGCGTCCGTGATCGCGACGTCGCAGTTGGGCGCGCAGGGACTCGTTCTCATCGTCGAGCTCACGGATACGACCCCGAGCCGCCTCGACGTGGCGCATCAGCTTGTCGTTCGCCGCCGTGATCCGGTCGATCACATCCTGCGCATGGGTCAGACGTGAGGACAGATCCTCGAGCATCGCCTCGTGTACCTCGGCCGGGACCAACTCCCCCGCGTCGACTTTGGCCCCGATGGCATCTTGGACAGCATCCCAGTGGGATCTGCTGTGCTCGCGTGAGAGGTTCACGCGACCCACACTACGGGTTGGAGTCGACTCCAAGGCCAACGTCGGCGGGGCGTCCGAACGTCCGCGTCTGCGGTCCGCCGACCCGAGCCGGTCAGACGCCGGTTGCGATGTGGGGGGCGACGTCGTCGGCGGCGTCCTGCCCGTACGCGCGTGCCAGGCGCTCCAAGAACGCGTTGGGCTCCACCACGTACTGCTGGGTACCGACCGACTCGAGGACGAGCGTCGCCAGCAGACTCCCGGTCTGCGCCGAGCGTTGCGGGGTCAGACCCCAGGCGTGGGCGGTCAGGAACCCCGCCCGGAAGCCGTCCCCGACGCCGGTGGGGTCGACGACCTCGTTCTCCGGGCACGCCGGCACGTGCAACGCCGGCCGCCCCGCGGTCTCGATCTCGCAGCCCTTGGGTCCGTGTGTGGTGACGCAGACCCCGACCCGTGCGAGGACCTCGGCGTGTGACCAGCCGGTCTTGGACTCCAGGATCGTGCGTTCGTAGTCGTTGGTGATCAGGTACGCCGCGCCGTCGACGAGCCGGCGGATCTCGGGGCCCGCCATCCGGGCCAGCTGCTGGCTCGGGTCAGCCACGAACGCGATCCCGGCTCGGCGGACCTCGTCAGTGTGGCGCAACATGGCGTGGGGGTCGTTGGGCGAGATCACCACCAGGTCGATCCCCCCGAGGCGCTCGACCACCGGGGCCAGCTCGATCAGCCGGGCTTCCTCCATCGCCCCGGCGTAGAACGACGCGATCTGGCGGTTGTCGATGTCGGTCGTGCAGTGGAAGCGGGCGGTGTGCTTCAGGTCGGAGATGTGCACCGAGTGTGCGTCCACGCCGTGTCGCTCGAGCCAGGCGCGGTAATCGGCGAAGTCGTGCCCGGCGGCTCCGACCAGGACGGGGCGGAGACCGAGCTGCGCCATGCCGAAGCAGATGTTCGCCGCGACGCCACCGCGCCGCACCTCGAGCTCGTCAACCAGGAAGCTGAGCGAGAGCCGATCCAGCTGGTCGGCGATGATCAGCTCGCTGAAGCGGCCGGGGAACCGCATCAGGTAGTCGTTGGCGATCGAGCCGGTGACGGCGATCCGCATACTCGCCCCTGGGTGGGTCCGCGGCACCGTAGCGCAGGCCTGCGTCCGCCGGTTCGGTGCGGGCGTTGCGTCACAGCCGGGCGAGGATCCGGTCGATCGCGTCGACTCCGACGCGGAGCTCGTCACCCTCGATCGTCAGCGGAGGACGGAACCGCAAACTGCGTTCACCGCAGCCGAGCATCATCACGCGTTCCTCGTCGAACAGCCGTTGGCGCACCGCGTCGCGGGTCGAGCGATCCGGCAGGTCGAACGCGCACATCAAGCCACGCCCGCGGACGTTGCCGACCATCTGCGGGTGCTCGGCGGCGAGTTCCGTGAGCAGTTCGACCAGGACCTTCCCGGACGCGGCCGCCCGCTCGGCCAGCCGGTCAGCGTGGAGCACCTCCAGGATCCGCGTGGCGCGGACCATGTCCGTGAGGTTCCCACCGAAGGTGGAGTTGAGCCGGGAGGGCGTCCGCAAGGCGTTCCACGCGACCTCCTCGACGCGCCGCCCGGCCATGATCCCCCCGACGTGCACCTTCTTGCCGTAGGCGACGATGTCCGGCTCGAGGCCGAGCTGCTCGTAGCACCAGCGCGAACCCGTCAGGCCGACGCCCGTCTGGACCTCGTCGAGGACGAACAACGCATCGTGCTCGTGGCACAGGTCCTGCATCCGCTGCAGGAACAGGCCGCGCATGTGGTTGTCGCCACCCTCCCCCTGGATCGGTTCGGCGATGAAGCACGCGATGTCGTGCGCGTACCGGGCGAACGCTGCGGCGGCTTCTTGAAGCGCTCGCTCCTCGGCGTGCTCCACCTCGGCCAGGTGGTCGTCGAGCGGGAAGCGCACGGCCGGAACCGGTACGCGTGGCCAGTCGAACCGGGGGAACCGGGCGGTCTTCATCGGCTCCGTGTCGGTGATCGACATGGTGTAGCCGCTACGGCCGTGGAACGCCCCCTGCAGGTGCAGCACCCGCGTCCCGAGGTCGGGTGAGCGGCCCGCCTGCTCGTTGCGTTGTGACTTCCAGTCGAACGCGACCTTCAGCGCGTTCTCCACCGCCATGGCCCCGCCTTCGATGAAGAAGTACCGGGGCAGCGCCGGGTCGCCCAGGACGCGCTCGAACGTGTCGGTGAAGCGGGCGAGCTCCACGCTGTAGATGTCGGAGTTCGACGGTTTGTTCAGCGCGACGTCCGTCAGCGACGCACGGAACTCCTCATCGGCGGCCAGGGCAGGGTGGTTCATCCCCAGTGCGTTCGAGGCGAAGAACGAGAACAGGTCGAGGTGCTCGCTGCCGTCGCGGGCGTCCACGAGCCACACCCCGTGGCTCGCTGTTGTATCCAGGACGAAGTCGAAGCCTTCGGTCAACAGGTGGCGACCCAGCGTGCGCAGGACATCGCGCGGATCGACCATGGATCATCCCGTTCCCGCCGAACCTGCCGCCATGCGCTCGAAGGGTAGGTCCGCCGACGTGGACGCCCGCTCGGGCTCATCGGTCGCCCAGCCGATCAGTGGTCGTCAGGCTCGCTCTGGCGCCGCAGGAACTGCTCGAACTCCGCGGCGATCTCGTCGCCGCTGGGCAGCGGTCCGAAGGTGGCTTCGGCCTCGACATCGGCGTCGTAGGCGGTCTCCAACTGCTGGATGTGCGACGAGATCTCGTCGCTGCTCCCCGCCGCGAGATCCAGCCGCTGACGGTGTGCGTCGGCGTCGGCGCGCAACTCGGACAGGTCCAGGCCCGACGCGATGACCGTGGCCAGCTCGTCGAGTAGCGCCAACGCCCCGGCGGGGTACTCGCCGGCGACGTAGTGGGGGATGCGCGCCCACAGGCCCAACGTGCGCAGACCCGCGTCGCGGAGGGCCGCTTCGATGATCACCTGGCAGGACGCCGGGACCGTCAACCGCTCGTGGGGCCGCCCGAACCGGTCGAGCAGCTCCTCGTCACTCCCGGTCGTCGCGAGCCGGGTCGGGCGGGTGTGGGGGACCGGTGCCGGCACGGCTCCCAACCCCACGTAGCGCTGCGCACCGGTGTGGGTGGCGAGCTCGACGATGTCGGCGCACAGCTGCTGCCAGGCGAAATCCGGCTCACCGCCTTGCACCAGCAGCACGTCGTTGTCCGCCCCGGCGTGCAGGTGGAAGACGTCGAGCGACGGCCACGTCGGCTCGCCGAGGATCCCACGATCGATGGACAGGATCGGACGCCGGTCGCGGTAGTCGTACAGGGCGTCGCCGTCGAAGGACGCCACGACCTGGGCGTGCCACTGCGCCTGCAGGGTCTCCGCCGCCAACGACCCGCACCTGCCCGCGTCGGTCCACCCGTCCAACGCCACGACCATGACCGGCTCGACCAGCGTCTCGTCGAGTGGCCCATCGAAGCGGAGCAGTTCCATGCGGATCCCATGGTAGGAACGGTGGGCGGCGACCGCTGCCGTGACCGGAGTGATCCCACCGGCCGACCGTCGATCGACGTGGCCGCGGGGGCGACGTGCGTGAACATCAGGGCGGCGCAGCGCCTCGCGTCACCCGGTCCGGTGTCGCCTCACAGGTCGTGCGGTCGGACGGTGCTGCGCTTGTTGGACCTCGCACGGTCCGCGGCCTGGGTCAGCATGTCCTGGACCCGCCGGTTGACCTCGTGCACGAGCTCGCTGTCCATGCGCATGTCGAGGTTGTTCAGCGTCTGCTTGACCCTACTGGTGACGACGACCGAGATGTCCTCGGCCGCGCCGCGGGCCTTGGCCGCCGCTGAACGCACCGACGGTTGCTTCGCCGCGCCCTTCTTGGCGGCCTTCTTCGCCGACGCTCTCCTCGTCGCAGCCTTCTTGGCTGTGGCTTTCTTGGCCGTGGTCTTCTGGGCGGCCGTCTTCTTCCCCGCGGACTTCCTCGGTGCTGCCATCGGTGCGTCGCCTCCATCTCGCCCGGTTCGTGGCCGCCCGCAGCGGCACGCATCAGGCAGACTAGGCGACAACCCGCGCAAGTCGAGGGAGCAGGTGCGTCCGAGGCCGGTTGTGGCGGTCCGGTGAGCGGTTCGCTCCCGCCCGACGTCGCTCGTTGGGTCGCTGGTCCCCAGGGGTTGGCGGCGGTCGCGGACGCCACAGAACGACTCGATCGGGGCGAGGACCCTCTCCAGGTCGGGTCGGACCTGCGTGCGGATGGGCTGAACCCGACCTACGGCGCCGCTGTGATGGCATGCGCGGACGCGCGTCGCCGAGCCAGGCGCGTCCACCACGACGCCGACGCCCTGCTGTTCACACCGCACGCGCTGGAACAGGCGAGCCACCCGGCGGTGTCGGCGTGGCGTGCGACCCGGTTCCGCGACGCCCCGCTCGTCGCGGACCTGTGCAGCGGCGTCGGCGGTGACGCGCTGGCGATCGCCGCCCAGGGAAGCGTCGTCGCCGCCGTCGATCGCGACGAGGCCCGCGTGGTCCTTGCCCGGCACAACGCCACGGTCCGGGCCGTTGCGGTCCGGCCGGTGGTGGGCGACGCGCGACGTCCTCCGACGCGACCTGACGTCGTGGTGCACGTGGATCCCTCGCGGCGTGGCCCTCGTGGGCGGGCCCGACGACTGGCTGCCTACGACCCGCCGTTGGATGCGTTGCAGCCGGTGCTGGCGGCGGCACCCGGGTACGCCGTGGTGCTGTCGCCTGCCGTGTCGCTGGAAGATCCGGATCTTCCGTCGGGGGAGCTGGAGTTCATCCAGGTCGGTCCCGAACTGGTCGAAGCGGTGGTGTGGGGTCGTGGGCTGCGCTCCAACGGGCAGATCGCCACCGCGACGCTGCTGCGTGCCGATGCTCCGCCGTTGACCTGGTCACGCAACCGCGACGCCGAGCATCTACCGGTCCGGCCAGCCGGGGATTGGCTGGTCGAGTGCGCGCCCGCCGCGGTCCGCGCCCGCCTCCATGACGCGCTCGGCGCAGGTTTCGGCGGCTGGCGCATCGCTCGCCATCGGGCGCTGCTGTCGGTCGGCCAGCGGCCCGACCCGTCACCGTGGTGGCGGACGTGGGCGGTCGAAGCCGAGCTCCCGCTGCGCGCCCGCGCCGTTCGCGCGTGGCTGGCGACGCACGGCGATGTCCCGGTCGAGATCCGCACCCACGGTGTCGACGCGGACGTGGAGCGTTTCTGGCGCGACGTGGGACGCCCCCGACGCGGCCCACGAGGACGCACGCTGCACCTGGTCCGCCTCGATACGGGGGCGCGGGCGTACGTCTGTCAACGGTGTGATCCGTGACGCCGGCGGTTGCCTAGACTCGGTGACGCTCCGGCACCACCACGCCCGGGACAGGGAACCTTCGTTCGAACGACCGGGACCCGACACGGAGGTCGCAGGTACGGTGAGTCACATGAACGACACCGGCACCCTCGAGCGGACCGTCCCCAACCAGCGGCCCTGCACCCGTTGCGACGGGACGCAGTACCTCGTCGCGACCCAGCAGGGACTCGGCAAGTACCGTTGCGACCAGTGCGAGCTGGCCGTCGGGTTCGACCTCGAAGCGGAACCGGTGGAGTTCCTCCTCCGCCGTGGGCTCCCCAGCCGCTACTCCAAGCAGTGGTTCGGCCAGCGCCTCGCTCCCCAGGAGCTGCGGCTCGACCGCGAGGTCGCCGCCGACCGTTCGTAACGGGTGCAACACGCGGCCGCCCCGGAGATCGGGGCGATCCTCGCACAGCAGTCCGCGACCGGTGATGTCCCGCTGTGGGCGTGGGTCGCGTTCCTCTGCGCGACGGTGTCGTTCCTCCTCCTCGACCTGCTGGTGTTCCACCGCGAGGCACATCGGGTCGCCACCCGCGAGGCGGCGGTGGCGTCCGCCGCGTGGATCGGGCTCGGACTGCTGTTCGCGGTCGTGGTCTGGGCGTGGATGGGTGCACAGGCCACACAGGAGTACCTCACCGGGTACCTGATCGAGAAGAGCCTGTCGGTCGACAACCTCTTCGTCTTCGTCCTGATCTTCAGCTACTTCCGCGTCCCCAACAAGTACCAGCACCGGGTCCTGTTCTACGGGATCCTCGGCGCGTTCGTCTTCCGGGGTCTGTTCATCGCCCTCGGCGCGGCTCTGCTGGCGAGGTTCTCGTGGGTGGCGTTCCTGTTCGGGGGCTTCCTGATCTACACCGCCTACCGGCTCGCCACACACGAAGGGGTCGAGGTCGACCCGGCTGAGAACCCCGTGCTGAACCTCGTCCGACGTGTGATCCCCATGACCCACAGCTTCCACGGTCAGAAGCTGTTCGTGCGCGGGTCCGAGCTCACCGAGGAGGAGATCGGGCACCGCTCCAGCCGCCGAGCTGTGTTGGCCACGCCGCTGTTCGCCGTGCTGGTGGTGATCGAGACGACCGACATCATCTTCGCCGTGGACTCCATCCCGGCGATCTTCGGGATCACCCGCAACACCTTCCTGGTGTTCTCGTCCAACGCGATGGCGTTGCTGGGACTGCGTGCCCTGTACTTCCTCCTGGCGGACCTGGTCGCGCGTTTCCGCTACCTGGATATCGGCCTGGCGCTGATCCTGGGGATCGTCGGGGTGAAGCTGATCTACGAGGAGTTGGTCCACCTCCAAGACGCGGGACGGGTCCACCTGCCGGAGTGGACGGTCGTGCACATCCCCCCGTGGGCGCCGCTGGTCCTGGTCGCCGTCGTGCTGACGGTTGCGACCGTCATGTCGGTGCGCCACCCGCTCCCCGACGAGGAGATCGAGCGTCGGCTGCAGCAGGCACGACGGTCCGAGCCGCCCGTCGAGACGTCACCGCAGGAGGCGGGAACGACACCGGGGGAGTAGAGCCGGGCAGCCGCCACTGTTTACCCTGGCCCCATGTCGGATTTGACCTGCGAACGCTGTGGCACGAGCTTCGCAGTCCCCGACGACGTGCGCAGCCGGTACCCGGGCTGGACCCCGCGGTACTGCCGGTCGTGCCACCGGGAGGTGTCCGGCGCTCCCGGGGGGCAGGCCAGAGGCGACATGCCGCGACGTGCTGTCGAGGAGAACCTGACGCTGGCCGAGGTGCTGTCGCGGTACAGCGGCGGTCCGGACAGCGGTGTGTTCACCGACGGCAGCGCCAACCCCAACCCGGGGCCGGGTGGTTGGGGGGCGGTGTACGTGGTGGGCGGTGAGGTCGTCGCACAGGACCACGGCCACGATCCCGACACGACCAACAACCGGATGGAGCTGACAGCCGTGATCCGCGGCTGCGATCTCGTGCCCCCGGCGACGCAGGCGACGGTGTACACCGACAGTCGGCTGGTGCACGACACGATCACGAAGTGGGCCGCCGGCTGGGAGAGACGCGGCTGGACCCGCAAGGCCGGCGAGGTCTCCAACCTGGATCTCGTCAAGGAGGCGTACCGCCGGTTCCAGGAGCGTCCCGAGCTGCGCATCGAGTGGATCCCCGCACACGCCGGGAACCGCTGGAACGAGTACGCCGACTCGTTGTCGACCGCCTACACCCGCGAACAGCTGTGATCTCTCAACGGGGTTCGTTGGGCATGGCGATCCACAGGACCAGGTAGGCCACCAGGCCAGGGCCGAACGCGAACGCCCCGACGACGAACACGACCCGCACGATCGTGGAGTCGACGCCCAGATAGCGGGCGATGCCTCCACAGACCCCGGCGATCACGCGGTCGTCACGGCTGCGGACGAGCCGGCGTCGCCGTGATCGGGCAGGGGGGCCGCCGCCCGCGGGCTGCTGCGACGGAGCGGTCGAGGCGGGAGCGTCGTCGCCTGACGCCGGCGCCCCCCCGAAGGGGGCGGTCCCGGTGGGTCGCCGCGTCGGCTCGTCGTCAACGGCGTCTTCCAAACCGGTCGGTGTCAGCCGGTCAGGCGTCTGCTCGCGGTCGCTCATCGGCTCGGCTCCCTGGGCACTGGGGGCGGGCAGGCACGCGCGGTCGAGGTCACTGGTTCACGACTCATCGGGGGCTTCGATGTGGTAGTAGACCTGCCAGAAACCGAGGTGTTCGGGTCCGGTCGCGTCCTGCGGCCCGTACCGCCCCAGCCACGACTGCGGGTCGCCTTCGAACTCGCGCGTGTAGCTGTCGACCGCCTCTTCGGGACCGTCGGCGTCGTGCGGCAACGCAGCGATGCGGACGGCGAGGTGGTCGTCGACGTCACCCTCGAAGATGGGCTCCTCGACGCGGATCGAGTACAGCGACCGCGGTTTGTAGTACCGCTCACGCGGCAGCCGGATGTGCTGCTCGACGCCGCCGTGGTTGCGGGTGTGCACCCGGA
>JALYHG010000264.1 GCA_030776725.1 Actinomycetota bacterium | reverse complement strand
AGCCCGAGCCCCCGCCGAACCCCCGCCATAGGTCACGCCCCGCCCTCGGTCGCAGGGCCGCCTTCCTCGGTCGCCGTGCCAGCTTCTGCCGGGGCAGCTGCATCCTCCTCGGGTACCGGCACGCCTTCCTCCTCCGCGGCGCGGCGGAGCAGGTCCTGTGCCTCGTCGACCCGGCGCTGGTAGGTCGCCAGGTCGCCGTCACGCAGCGCCTGATCGGCGGCGGAGAAAGCGTCGAGCGCGCGGCTCAGCAGGCCCGCGACGCTCACCCGCTCCGTCTCTGGATCGGGCTCCTCGACGGGGGCGCCGGGGATCACCGCGTCTTCTGGGGCCGCCCCGATCAACTCGGCGAGCGCCGCATCCAAGGTGTCGGCCATCACGACCCTGTCGCCGAGCACGAGCGTGACCTTGGCCAGCTCCGGGATCTCGGTCTGCGGGTTGACCAGGAACAGCGGTTGCACGTACAGGATCGAGCGCTCGATGGGGATCACCAGCAGGTTGCCGCGGATCACCTCCGACCCCGCCCGGCTACGCAACGTGATCCACTCGGAGATGGTGCGGTCCTGCTCGATCTTGGCGTGCGCCTGCGCCGGCCCGAGGATGGTCTGGTTGCTGGGGAACTGCACCGCGTACAGCCCGCCGTAACGCCCCGGATCGGAGCGTCCCGCCAACCACGCGATCATGTTCGGTTTGTTCCGCGCCAGGTACGGCTGGATCAGGACGAACTCCTCGGTTTCTTGACCGGGGAGCCGCATCAACAGGTAGTACGGCTCGAGCGGCGCACCCTCGGGCTTCTGCCTGTTGGTGATGGCCGGGGCATCGGTGGGGAACTGCCACGCGTCCGCCTTGCTGTAGAAAGCCGGCGCCTGGGGGATGTGGTACAGCCGGTACACGTCGGCTTGAAGTTGGAAGAGGTCCTCTGGGTAGCGGAAGTGCCGCACCAGCTGATCCTCAGCCGCGGACACGTCGGCGAACGGCTCCGGGAACGCCTGACGCCACGCGGCGATCACCGGATCATCGGGCTCGACCACGTACAGCGTCACCGTCCCGTCGTAGGCATCGACGACCGCTTTGACGCTGTTACGGATGTAGTTGACGGTCGCACGGTTCAGGTCGTTGACGAACTGGTTGCGTTCCGCGTACGGGTAGTGCGCCGAGACGGTGTAGGCGTCCTGGATCCACACGATCCGCCCGTCGAGCACGACGGCGTACGGGTCGTCGTCGAGCAGGAGGAACGGGGCGACGCGCTGCACCCGTCGGCTGATCTGTCGCTCGAAGATTATGCGCGACTCGGGCTGGATCAGGCCCGACAGCACCAGGTTGGGGTCGGCGAACCGCAGCGCGAACGCCAAGCGCTGCAGGGGGCCCCCGACCGGGACGCCACCGAGCCCGTCGTACACGGTCGTCTGCGCCTCGCCGGTGTCGCTGGCTTCGAAATCCAGCTCCTCGTCGGCGCCCCGCACGATCGAGTAGTTGCCGTGGAGCTCCCCGAAGTACACGCCGGGGCGGCGGTCGGGAACCAGTGTCTCGGTCGGGCCGCGTGGGGGGATGTCGCGGCTGAGGAAGACCGGGGAGCCCTCACGGTCTGCGATGTTGACCTGTGAGGCCACCGCCCCGTGGCCGTGGGTGTAGAACGTGTGCAGGTTCTGCCAGGTCTTGGCCGACTCCTCGAGCTGCTGGGGCTGCATCTCGCGCACCGACAGCATCGTTTGGCGCACCTCGCCGTCGACCATGTAGCGGTCGACGTCGACGTCCGCGAAGTCGTAGTAGGGCCGGATCGCCTGCAGCTGGCGGTAGCTCTTGAGCAGGACGCTGGGATCCCACAGGCGGACGTTGTTGAGAGTGACGACGTGCTCCTCGACGTCCGCGGGTCCCAGGTCGTCGTGGACGGTGAACCTGGTGCCTTCCACCTCGTGCAGGTCGTACGCATTGCGGGTGGCTTGCAGGTTGCGTTCGATGAACGGCTGCTCGCGGGCCAGTTCCTGGGGATCGACCCGCAGCCGCTGGATAGCGGCCGGGTAGAGGCCTTGCAGCAGGATGCTCGCGAGGATCAACAGGCCGATCGCGGCGCCCGGGAGCAACCACCCGCGCCGGCGGATGTTGACGAGCACCATCACGATCGCCACTGCGGTGACGAGCAGGAGCAGGTTCAGCGCCGGTAGTTCAGCGTTGACGTCGGTGTAGGACGCCCCGGTGACCGTGCCCCGGGGAGAGAAGTTCAGCGCGAAGCGATCCAGCCAGTAACCCCACCCGCGCACGGCCAGCACCAGCGCCAACAGCACCGACAGGTGCGCTTTGGCCTGAGGAGTGACGCGGTTTCGGGGCGCGTCGGGACGGATGGCGCCGAGCAGGTAGTAGGCACCCGCCGTGACAGCCAGCACCATCAGCAGCGACGTGAACAGCCAGCCCTCGACGAACTCGTACCACGGCAGGTCGAAGACGTAGAACCCGACATCGCGCCCGAACTGGGGGTCAGCGGCGCCGAACGCCCCGCCGTGGCGCCACAGCAGGAACGGTTCCCACTGGCTGGCGGCAGCTGCGCCACCGCTGAGAGCGAACAGCAGGGCCACACCGCCGATCAGCCACGGAACGTAAGGATCGACCAGTTGCCGGTACCGCTCGATCGCCGCCTCACGAGCCGTGGCGGGCAGGATCAGCGGACGCAGACGTCGGGCGATCACGAGGTTGACGGCCACGAGCAGTGCGAGCACCGCACCGAACAGCGCCCCGAGGCCCACCCGGGCGCTGAACAGCCCGAGGAAGACCGACTCGTAGCCCAACCCCTGGTACCACCACAGATCGGTGACGAAGGCCGCGACCCGGTTGGCGGACAGAAGCACGAGCACGACGACGACGGCCAGGACCACACCCAGCCGTCGGCGGATGGCGTCGCGCAACCGGCGCGTCGCCACGGGCGCTCGTGTCATCGCGCCGGCGCGACGGTGCAGACACAGCCGCGGTGGGCGGGGGGCACCACATCGCCGCTGGGGAACTCCCGGTCGAGCGCGACGCGACCCTCGGAAGCGTTGGCACGGCACCGGTTCTCCGGGCAACGAGCTTCGTCGCCCACCACCCAGATCCGTTCGGAGAGCCCAGCTGCCCGCCAGGCGTCGTGCACGCCCAGCTGGTAGGTGCGGATCAGGCTGGTCTCGGCGGCGGCCTCGGCCACGGGGCCCTTGAGGTCACGGAAGACCTCGCCGACCCGCTCGGTCAGCGCTCCCAGCTCCTCTTCGGCTTGCAGGCCGGCGCGTAGCGTCGCTTCCAACGACGTGGTGATCTCGTGGGCCAGGCCGTCACGCAGCTCGCGCGCCGCCGAGCGGATCCGCTCGCGGTCGCCCTCGTCGGGTTCGGCGGCGTCCGCCAGCGTGGCGCCGTCTCGCAGCCCCACGTCGTAGACCTCGCTGAGGAAAGCCTCACCGACGCCCTCCAACGGAGCGAGGTCCTCGTCGCCGGGCAGCAGCACGGCGACGTCGGACGTCCCCTCGGTCCTGCGGATGGCGTCCAGAACGCCGTTCTGCACGTCCTGCAGCGTGCGCTTCAGGCGCCGCACCATCCCGGGTCGGATCTCCTGCAGCGCGCGTTCGCGCAGCTCGACCGCGGCGACGTCGGTGACGGACCGGGCCTCTTCGATCGGCTCCACCGCCGGCGCCGGCGTCTCGACTTCGGCGACAACAGCCTCGTCCACCCTGATCTCGCCGGTGTCGTCGCCGCGAGCCGCCGCCTCATCATCGCGAGGCACGGCCTCACCGGCACGGGCCGACTCCTCACCGGCGCGGGCCGCCGCCTCATCATCGCGAGGCACGGCCTCACCGGCGCGGACCGACTCCTCGGGAGGGACGGCTTCATCGGCGCGGGCCGACTCGTCATCGGGTTGAGCTGACGCCGACTCCTCGGTCCGAGACGTCGGCTCCTCGGCGCGGGTCTCCTCCGCGCTTGGCTCCTCACCGCCTCCAGCTGCGATCGCTTCCTCGTCGTCTGCTTCGGCGGCCACCGCGACCTCGGCGGCCGCGGACTCCACGGCCCACTCCCGCTCGGCGTCGTCCTCGGCCTCGGGAGGTCCTGGCGTGGCGAACTCCGGCTCGCTCAGGGCCACCTCGTCTGAGGTCTCGGCCTGGGCGGCCGCCTCCTCGGACGCCGCTACGTCCTGCGAGGGTTGCACCTGCAGCCCCTCAACGGCGGACGCCACCGCCCCGATGGCGGCTTCCAGATCGACCGCCAGCTGGGCGCGTGCTGCCTCGAGGTCGCGCACGCCCGCCTGGATCACCTCCCGGCGGTGGCGGGCCTCTTCGACCAGCTCCTCCGCCTCCCGGCGTGCCCGCTCGAGTTCCTGTGCTGCCGTGCTCCGCGCCTGCTCGAGCTGCTCGGTTGCGCTGCTGCGCGCGCGTTCGAGCTGCTCTGCCGCGCTTCTGCGGGCGGAATCGAGCTCGCTCTGCGCGGTCCGCTGCGCCGCTGCCAGCGTCGTGCGAGCCTCCTCGTCGGCGCGCCGACGCATCTCGGCCGCGGCGTCCTGCGCCGCGACGAGGATCCGGGTGGTCTCCTCGCCCAGCTGCTGGAACGCGTCGCGGGTGTCGCCCGCCGCCGGGGCAGCGGCCGGCTCGGGTGGCGCTTGGCTGGCCTCAGCTTGCAGCTCCTCGATCTGCCGCTGCAGCGCCGCGTAGTCGTCGGCGACCTGTTCGAGGAACGCCGTGACCTCGTCACGGTCGTAGCCGCGGAGGGCGATCAGGAACTGGCGGGACGCGATCTCTTCGGGCGTGAGCACGGTTGCCTCGTTGCCTGCTGCGGGGCGCAAGCATAGGGGCGCACCGGTCGTGCCGCCGTCGGTCACCGAGCGAGGGCCTACGGGACGGTCGGGAGCTTCGAGGCGGTGTCGTCGATGACCTTCCCGACGTCCGAGACCGTGTCGTCGAGGAGGTCGGTGAGGTCGTCGACGGTGTCGTTGACCGGGGCGCACTCCTGCAGTGGGCACGGCCCGGGGTCGGGCGGCGGCGGCGGTGGCGGCGACGGCTGGGGTGCTGGCGGACCCGCCGGGCCGGGTGCCTGCG
>JALYHG010000263.1 GCA_030776725.1 Actinomycetota bacterium | reverse complement strand
CCGATCCTGTTCGGCCTGGACAAGTTCTTCAACCTCATGGTGGATTGGGAGAAGTACCTATGGCAGGGGGTCGCGGACACCCTCCCCGGAACCGACACCCAGATCATGATGGCGGTCGGGGTGGTGGAGATCCTCGCCGGCCTGGCCGTCGCCGTCGCGCCGCGCATCGGCGGCGTGCTGGTCGCCTTCTGGCTGGGCACGATCATCACCAACCTCGTGATCGTCGGGGTCACCGAGGGTGAGTACTGGGACATCGCGCTGCGTGACTTCGGGCTGATGCTCGGGGCGATCGCGTTGGTGATCCTGTCGCTGCGGTACGGCCCGATCGCTCGCCGCGGCTCGTCCGGGGAAGGGTCGCGCCGGGAAGGGGGCCATGAGCCGGCTCGAGCGCCGACCGGCCCCTGGCAGCAGGGCGGCGAGCAACCGGCACAGCGTCCCACCGGACCCTGGCAGCAGCAGCGGTAACCGCGCTGGCCGCTGGCTGGCGTCACAGCTGCACGGTCAGCCCGTCGTACGCTGGCGCCGCACGCTCGCACAGCCTCGCGGCGACCTCCACCAGCTCGTCGTGGGCTGGGGCGGTCCGGCCGATCTGTGTCAGCAGGATCCGGTCGACGTCCCATCTGCACACCACCGGCAGCGCCTCGTCGATGCGCAGGTGGCTGAACAGGCTCCGGCCGTACATCGCCCCGTCCAGTGCCAGCAGATCAGCGCCCCGCGTCGCCTGCGCCAGGTTCTCGGTCAGCTCCGCGACGTCGGATGCGTACACCAGCACCGTGCCGTCGCGCTCGAGGCGCCAAGCGAAGGTCCGGAAACGCTGATCGCGGGCGTGGGGGACCTCGACGGCGGTGATGGACCAAGGACCGACGTTCCGGCGCTGGCCGGGATGCACCGGCTGAAGATCGCAGTAGTCGAGGTCCCCGTGACGTTCGCGGAGCACGCCGACCGCCTCCGCGCTCGTGAGCACCGGCACCGGCGCCTGCTTGTGGTCGTGGAGCCAGCGGTCCAGAGCCGGTACCCCGCCGGTGGCGTCTCGGTGGGCGTGGGTCACCACGACGGCATCGAGGCGGTCGACCAGCTGGCTCTGCTCGTGGAACTGGTTGGTCACGTCCATCAGGACCGAGACGTCGCCAGCCACGGCCAGCGCCGAGCTCTCTCGCCGCTTCGACCGCCCTGACCCCGGTGTGCCGCCGCTGGCACCGGTGCCCAGGAACGTCACCCGGGTCACCACCGACGGTCCCCGTGGCGCTCGTCCGGCCGGTGCGCCTCGGTGCCCATCGCCTGGTGAAAGCTAGTGCAGTGGCGACGGTGGGACCGCCAGGTGGCGGTCGTCGGCCAGCGCTAGCGTGCCGCCCTGAGCAGGTGCTCGACGGGCGCGGTGACAGGGACGACGATGGCCGAGCAGACCAAGATCCTCCTCGACGAGTCGGAGCTCCCGACCCGTTGGTACAACATCGTCGCCGACCTGCCCGTGCCTCCGCCGCCGGTGTTGCATCCCGCGACGCGGGAGCCGATCGGACCCGACGACCTCGCACCGCTGTTCCCCATGGCGCTGATCGGCCAGGAGGTCTCCCAGGAGCGGTTCGTCGACATCCCCGACGCCGTCCTGGACGTCTACCGGATGTGGCGTCCCACGCCGCTGTACCGCGCATCCCGGCTCGAGCAGGCCCTGGGCACCCCAGCCCGGATCTACTACAAGTACGAGGGCGTCAGCCCCACCGGGTCACACAAACCCAACACCGCCGTGGCGCAGGCCTTCTACAACCAGCAAGAGGGTGTGCGGCGGCTCACCACCGAGACCGGCGCGGGACAGTGGGGTAGCGCGTTGGCGTTCGCCTGCAGCCAGTTCGGGCTGGACTGCGAGATCTGGCAGGTCGCCGTCTCGTTCCAGCAGAAGCCCTACCGCAAGTCGATGATCGAGGCGTTCGGGGCGACGATCCACTCCAGCCCGTCGGAGCTGACCCAGGCTGGGCTCGTCATCCGTCGCGATCACCCGGGTAGCCCTGGCAGCCTGGGGATCGCGATCAGCGAGGCCGTCGAGGTCGCTGCGCAGCACGACGACACCCGCTACTCGCTCGGAAGCGTCCTCAACCACGTGCTGATGCACCAGACGGTCATCGGCGAGGAGACGCTGCGACAGTTCGCGACGGTCGGCGAAACCCCGGATGTGATCGTGGGCTGCACCGGGGGAGGGTCGAACTTCGCTGGGATGTCGTTCCCGTTCATCCGCGAGAAGCTCGCCGGGAAGATCAACCCACGCATCCTGGCGGTGGAGCCGGAGGCGTGCCCGTCGTTCACCAAGGGCGAGTACCGCTACGACTTCGGTGACACGGCCGGTATGACCCCGCTGATCAAGATGCACACGCTGGGGCACGACTTCATCCCCGACCCCATCCACGCTGGCGGGCTGCGCTACCACGGCATGTCACCGCTGCTGTCGCACATGTACGAGCTGGACATGCTCGAGGCGGTCGCGATCGGCCAGATCGAGTGCTTCGAACGGGCGGTGCAGTTCATCCGAGCGGAGGGGATCATCCCCGCCCCGGAACCGACCCACGCCATCGCCGCGGCGATCCGCGAGGCCGAACGGTGCCGTGACACGGGTGAGGACGACGTCATCCTGATCGCGCTGTGTGGCCACGGCTACTTCGACATGGCTGCGTACGACGCCTACTTCCGCGGGGAACTCGTGGACCACGCCTACCCGCAAGCCAAGGTCCGCGAGGCGATGGCGCGTGTCCCGGTCGTGCCCGTGTAACGGCCGACGTCCGCGCCATCGCAGGCTGGTTCGCCGCTCCGCCCCGCAGTACGGTCAGACAGCCCAGCCCAACTGGCCGTCAGGAGGGAACGCGATGGACGTCCACGCCGGCGACACGATCGAGATCCCGTCGAACAAGGTCGGTGTCCCCCCACGCCGTGGCACGGTCAACGAGGTGCTGCAGCAGGACCCGCTGAAGATCGAAGTGACCTGGGAAGACGGTCACCAGTCGATCTTCGAGCCGGCCGGCGGTCACCTGAAGGTCGTGTCGTAGCCGCTAGCAGGTCAGGTGGATGGCCAGCGCGACATCGCGGTCGCCGGCTCGCGCCACCTCGTTGTAGCGGCGAACCGCCTGAGGTGACGGCATCGCCTCCAGCTCGATCCCGTGTGACCGCAGCTGGCCGTCCAGGTCTGAGGCCGGTCGCATGTTGCCTGCCGTGCCGGTCCCGACCACCAGCAGATCGGGTTCCGCGTCCAGCACCGGCTGTAGGTCTTCGACCTGCAGGCGGTGGCCCTCGTCGCGCCACCAGTTGGCGTGCAGCGTGCCGTCGACGAGGATCACGTCGTTGCGCTCCTCGCGGCCGTCGATGACGACGCGTCCGTACTCGTAGTCGTCGATCCGCATGCCCTCTCCTGCTTCGGTGCTTCCACGGTACGGGGCCCGTCCTGCCTCTCGACAGGGAGCCCCGACCGTCCGTCGTGCCGGGGATCGAACTGCCTTACCGTAGTGTTGCTGCAGTGTTGCTGCACCCGTTCGGTCGGAGGAGCGATGGAGGAGAGCCTGCGGCTGGGTCGCATCGCGGGCGTCGCGGTCGGGATCAACTGGAGCGTGCTGGCCATCTTCGCGTTGATCTGGTTCGTCCTGTCCGCGGGGCGGTTCCCGACGGCGTACCCGGAGCAGTCCACCGTCGCGTACGTGGTGGCCGGAGGGGTCGCCGCCGTCCTGTTCTTCCTATCGCTGCTGGCCCACGAGGTCGCACATGCCCTCGTTGCGCAGCGCAACGGCTTGGAGGTGGACGGGATCACCCTGTGGTTGTTCGGCGGCGTGGCGCGCCTCGGTGGCGAGGCAGCCGATCCGGGCGCGGAGCTGCGCATCGCGGGGGTCGGTCCGCTGGTCAGCATCTTCGTGGCTGTCTTGTTCTTCGTGGTGTTCGCCCTCCTCGGGATGGGGGAAGCTGGCATCGTCGGCGGCATCTTCTCGTGGCTGTCGGCCATCAACGTCGCGCTGGCCATCTTCAACCTGGTCCCGGCGGCGCCGCTGGACGGCGGTCGCATCCTCCGCGCGTTCCTGTGGCGTCGCCGTGGGGACCGTCTCAGCGCCACCATCACCGCGGCACGCGCCGGGAAGACCTTCGGGTTCGCGTTGATCGCGCTCGGGCTCGCGGAGTTCGCGTTCGGGGCCGGGATCGGAGGCGTGTGGCTGATGCTGATCGGCTGGTTCTTGATCACCGCCGCCGGCAGCGAGGAGCAACACGCTCGGTTGCGGGGCGCCCTGGGGGGCTTGACCGTGCGGGATGCGATGACGGCCGACCCGGTTGTCGTGCCGCGCAGCCTGAACGTCCAGCGGTTCCTCGACGATTACGTCTTCGCACACCGCCACTCGACCTTCCCGATGATCGACGAGGACGGCAGCCCCGCGGGCATCGTCACGTTGCGGCGGGTCAAACGTGTCCCTGCTGAGGAGCGCGGGCGGACGTCGATCCGCACGGTCGCCTGTGACCTCGACGACGTCCCCACCGCCGAGCCTGACGAGACCCTGACCAGCGTGCTTCCACGCATGCGCGGCTGCGCGGACGGGCGGGTCATCGTGGTTGACGGCGGCGAGATCATCGGGATCGTCTCACCGGCCGACGTCACCCGACTGCTGGAGTTCGGCGAGCTCCGCGACCCGCGCGACGCCGAGCACGTCTGACGCGTCGCACACCCGGCAGGTAACCGACCTCCGGGGCGGCTCACGTCCCACCGCCTCCATGGTCGGAGGGGCGGTCGGCAACGAACCGGCGCAGCACCACCAGGGCAGCCAGGTTGGCGCCGACCGCGACCGCGGCGTTCCCGGCCAGGCCCACCCGCGTGAACAGCGCTGGGCCGGTGGCGGCGGCAACGGCCCGCGGGAGCGAGATCGCGGCGACCATCAGGGCGAGGTAGCGGCTGCGTGCCTGGGGATGGGCTTCGCTCGCCAGCGGGATCGCCGAGACGATCGTGAACTCGAACCCGAACAGCGCCAGCGCCAGTGCGGCCAGACCGGGCGCCAGGTCGTCGGTGAACGCAAGAGCCGAGAAGCCCACGATCGCCAGGAGCAGGCCCCATGTGACAGAGGGGCGCTTCCCGATCCGGTCGCCGAAGGCGACCACGCCGCTCGATCCCAGCAGCTCCGCCACCCCGATCAGCGTCGAGAACACACCGAGCCCGATCACGGACACGCCGAAGTCGCGCTCCAGCCACGCCCCGAACACCACGAACGTGACCTCGGCGCCGTAGCTGAACAGCGTGGTCACCACCAGCAGCGCGACGCTGCTGCGATCCAGGATCAGGGCGGTCCGGGTCCCGGGATCGGTTCCCGGGCGGTCCGGGTCAAGCGCCCACGGGACGGCCACGAGCGCGAGGGCTCCCAGTGCGCCGAACACCCACAGCGGCGCACGCCACCCCGCCCGGTGGATCAACCACCCCGCAGCGGGCGCGCCGATCAGCAGTGCCCCTGCCCAGGTCAGCTCGATGACCGCCAGGATCCGGGCGCGGCGCGCGTACGGGGTGCGCTCAGCGAGGTAGGAGTGAGCGGCCACGTCGTAGACCGGCTTCGCGGCTCCCAGCAGCACGAACCCTGCCAGCACCGCCACGTACACCGTGGTCGCCGCCGCCAGCGCCGCGCCGGTCGCGAACGCGAGCAGCCCCACCGTGGCGAGCCGACGGTGACGTTCACCTCTCCGGGCGTTGAGCGCGGCGACCGCAGGAGTGGTCAAGCCCGCGAGCGACAAGCCGGAGATCAGCAGCCCGGCACGTTCCAGCGAGACGCCCAGCCCGCGGGCCACCACCGGAAGGAACGGGTACAGGAACCGGTAGCCCGTGTTGGTCACCAGACGCACCACGCTGAGGAACGTCAGTGCCGGAACGAGCGACGCGAGCGCGGCGGGGCGGGGCTCGGGCGGCACGGCGCTGGTCTAGCAGGCGGCGACGTCCTGCTGCGACATCGGCTGGAACGCGACATCGTGACTACGGTCGAACCCATGCTCGCAGATGTGGCACGGGACTTCCACGACCGCACCAAGCACTCGACGGTCAGCGTGCGCTCCGGTGGTCGGCGCATGGATCCGTCGAACCGGCCGCTGCCCGTCAAGAGGTACCCGGAGCTCGAGCCGATCGCCCTCCCGGTCGACTGGGAGGAGCCGGAGATCGGTGCCGCAGCGGTGCTGGCCGGCCAGGCTGCACCCGACGCACGCCCCGTCGATCTGACCGCGCTGGCCCGTCTGCTGTTCCTGTGCGCCGGCGTGACCAGGACGGTCCGCTTCCCCGAGCAGACGCTGGCGTTCCGCGCTGCCCCGTCAGCCGGCGCGCTGTACCCGATCGAGGTGTACGTCGCCTGTGCAGATCTGCCGGACCTGCCCGCAGGGCTGTACCACCTCGAACCGATCGCGTTCGCGCTGCACCGGCTCCGTGACGGCGACGTCCGCGGCGCCCTGTCACGCGCTGCGGCGTCCGACGAGGTCGCCCGCGCCCCGCTCAGTCTGGTTCTCACCGGCATCCCGTGGCGCACCACCTGGAAGTACGGGGCGCGCGGGTACCGTCACCTGTTCTGGGACGCCGGCACCATCCTGTCCAACGCGACCGTGGCGACCGGCGCGGCCGGGTGGCCGCTGCACGTCGTGACCGGCTTCGTCGACGAGCGGGTCAGCCACCTGCTGGGGCTGGGTCCGCCGACACCCTTCACGGAGCTGCCGCTCGCCGTCGTGCCGGTCGGTCCGCGCCGAGATCACAGCGCGCCCGACCGCGAGCTGGCGCTCGTCGATCATGTGGTCACCCCGCTGTCGCGCCAGGAGATCCCCGAACCCGACGCACTCGCGGCCCACCACGCCGGCGACCTCGCCGACCGCGAAGCGGTCAGCGACTGGCGCCGCCACCTGATCCAGCTCGCACCCGAACGTGCGTCGGCGACGCCGGGTGTCCCCGATGCCGCCGCAGGGACGGTGGAGGAGGTGATCCTGCGCCGCGGATCGACCCGACGCTTCGACCTCGACGCGCACGTCCCACGCGACCTGCTCGACTTCGGGCTCGCGGCCGCGGCGCGACCGCCCGGACGCGACACGGCTGAAGCCGGTGCCGGGTGGACCCAGCATCTGGTGGCCGTTCACGCCGTCACCGGCGTCGACGCGGGCGCCTACCGCTGGACCGCTGCGGGACTCGAGCGCCTGGCGGCTGACATCGACCGCAGGCGAACGGCGCACCTGTGCCTCGACCAGCCGCTCGGCGGCTCGTCTGCGTTCACGACCTTCCACAGCGCCCGGCTCGATCCGCTCCTGGGGGCCGGAGGAGCGCGTGCCTACCGCGTCGTGCAGCTCGAAGCCGGGATCGCGGCGGGGCGGCTACAGCTGGCGTCCTTCGCGCTCGGCGCCGGCGGCACCGGCCTGACGTTCTACGACGACGAGGTCCGGCGCAGGTTCGAGACCGACGCCGAGCCGATGCTGGTCACCGCTATCGGCGTGCCCGACTACGAGCCGAGCCCGGGCAGCCGCCCTGACCGCGCCCGCCCGCTGCGCACCGACCCCCATGACCTGCTGCGGTGATCGTCGAGGCGGCCGTTGACGCGTCGGCCCCGAAGCGGTGTCGGTCGGCTCCTGGTCGTGGCCTGGTCGGGCCGCTCAGGCTTCCGCCAGCGCCGCAGCCGCCTCGGCTACGTTGACCACGCCGATCACCAGCCGGGTCCGGGTCGCGATGTAGAGGATGTCGATGTTGATCCCCGCGTTGCCCAGTGCGCGAGCGCGCGCAGCCAGCTCGCCGGGACGGTCGGGACACTCCACGACCAGCACCTCGCGGTCGTGGATCACCGGGATCCCGGACTCCTCCAGGATCTGACGTGCCTCGCCTGGTTCATCGACGAGGAAGTGCACCTCGGAGTGCGCACCGACCGGGACGGCGGCGACCCCTTCGATGTTGACGTTCGCGGCGGCCAGCTGTTCGGCCACGTCCGCCAGCGTGCCCGGTTGGTTGGGGAGTTCGATGGTGAGATCCCAGGGCATGCGGGTTCCTTGTCGTCACGAACGACCCCACGCTTGCAGTCGGGCGCGGTGAACACAAGGCGGCGGTCAACGGACCACGTCGGTTCTCGTCCCGCGGTTAGGGTCGCTTGGCATGGCTGTGATCGCAGGGCTGCTCGG
>JALYHG010000262.1 GCA_030776725.1 Actinomycetota bacterium | reverse complement strand
ATCCCGACGTCGACGTGGATCTGGTCCGCCGCAAGATCGGGATGGTGTTCCAGCAGTTCAACCTCTTCCCGCACCTGACGGTGATGGGCAACCTCACGATCGCACAGCGGCGGGTCCTGAAACGGTCCAAGCGTGAGGCGAACCAGGTGGGCCGCGACATGCTGGACCGGGTCGGCCTGGCCGAGAAGGCCGACGACTACCCGGTCCGCCTGTCGGGCGGTCAGAAGCAGCGCGTGGCGATCGCGCGGGCGCTGTGCATGGATCCGGACATGATGCTGTTCGACGAGGTCACGAGCGCCCTCGATCCGGAGTTGGTCGGCGAGGTGCTCGACGTGATGCGCACGCTGGCGGACGAGGGCATGACGATGCTCGTCGTGTCGCACGAGATGGGCTTCGCTCGCCGCGTCGCCGACCGGGTCGTGTTCATCGCGGACGGTGTCATCGTCGAGGACGGGCCGCCGTCGCGCCTGTTCGAAGCGCCGGAACACGAACGCACCCGGCGGTTCCTGTCGGTGGTCCTGGAGCGCTGATCGGCGAGTCAGAACAGCGCGCGGGACAGGCGCTTCCGGGCTGCCGCGACGCGCGGGTCGTGCTGACCCAGCATCGTGAACAGCGCCACGAGTTGCTCGCGGGCTTCCTCACGGCTCTGGCCGCCGGCGTCGACCGCGGCGAGCAACTCCTCGATCGCCTCGTCGTACGCGCCGCGGGCGGCCAAGACCCGGCCCAACGCCAGGCGGGCACCACCGTCGTCGGGGTCCGCCGCGACCCTCGCGCGGAGCTCATCGATGCTGTCGTCACCGACCTGGGCGAGTTCCGCGCGCGCCGCGACCTGCTCCGCCGCGGGGTCCGGTCGGTGTGGGGTGACCAGCTCCAGCGCAGCATCCGGGTCCCGCTCGACGAGCAGCTGAGCGAGCGCCACCGCGGCGTCACGGTGATCGGCTTCGAGCTGAAGGGCCCGGCGCAGCGTCGCCTCGGCTTCGCCGCCGTGCTGCTGGGCTGCTCGCTCGACCAGCTGATCGGCGGCCGAGGGCACCAGCCGGTCGAGGAACGCCTCGATCGCCTGGGGCGGCTGCGCCCCGACGAACTCGGCGACGATCGCCCCGGCGCGGAACGCCTTCACGGCCGGGATGCCCCGGACCGAGAACATCGACGCGAGCCGCTGGTTGCGGTCGACGTCGACCTTGGCGAGGACCACGTCACCGCCACGGGCGGTCACGGCACGCTCGAGGAGCGGCCCGAGCGTCCGGCACGGTCCGCACCACGCCGCCCAGAAGTCGACGACGACGGGCACGTCGTGCGAGCGCTCGACCACGGCCCGTTGGAAGTCGTGCTCGTCGACGTCGAACACGACCTGCTGTTCCCCCATGCCACCTCCGGCTCCGCGCCCTGCGAAGGTACGCTCGACTCCGCTCCGGTTCCCAATGCGTCCCACCAGGATCGCGCGTGACCGACCGCCAGACGTTGCTCCTCTTGGACGGCCACAGCCTCGCCTTCCGGGCGTTCTTCGCCCTCCCCGACAGCCTGCGGACCAAGACCGGGCAGCTCACCAACGCCGTGTACGGCTTCACGAGCATGCTGATCAAGATGATCGCTGACCACCGGCCCGACGGGATCGTGGTGTGCTTCGACAAGGGCCGTGACATCGCCCGAACAGACGCCTACCCCGACTACAAGGCCGGGCGCGCCGAGACCCCCGACGAGTTCCGCACCCAGCTCGACCTCATCCACGAGGTCCTCGAGGTGCTCGAGATCCCGGTGGTCGAGGTCGCGGGGGTCGAAGCCGACGACGTGATCGCCACGCTGGCGGACCGAGCGGTGCAGGAAGGCCACCGCGTGATGGTCGTCACGGGCGATCGGGATGCGATGCAGCTCGTCGGCGACGGGGTCACGATCCTGTACACGCTGCGCGGCATCACCGAAACGGCCGAGATGACCCCCGATGCGGTCGAGGACCGGTACGGCATCACACCGGAGCGCTACCCCGACTACGCGGCGCTGCGGGGGGACACCTCCGACAACCTCCCCGGTGTCCCCGGGGTGGGGGAGAAGACCGCCGCGAAGCTGATCTCCCGGTACGGCGACCTCGAGGGCGTCTACGACCACCTCGACGAGGTCGGCGGGAAGAAGCTCCCCCAGAACCTCGCCGAACACAAAGATCAGGTCTTCGTCAACCGGACGCTGATGCGGCTGCGGCGCGACATCGGCGTCGACGTCGACCTGGCGACGCTGCGCATGGGACGGCCGGTCCCCGAGAAGGTGCAGCGGCTGTTCGCGACGCTGGAGTTCACCTCGCTGTGGGAGCGCCTGCAGTCGGAGGTGCTCGGTGCGCAGCAGGAGGAGGACGCCGTCGGGTTCGAACGCCAGCCGCGCCGGTTGGGCAGCGGCGAGCTGCGTCGCTGGCTGGAAGACATCCGCCCCCCACTCGCTGTCGCGCCGGTGACCGACGGTGCCGTGCCGGCGCTGCGGTGGACAGCGGCCGGCCTCGCGGCGCCCGGCAGCGACCCGGTGGCGTACTCGTTCGGTGACCTGGCGCGAGAGGACCTGGAGGCGTTCGCGCGGGCGCTGGCCGACCGGCACCTGCCGAAGGTCGTCCACGACGTCAAGCTCCTCGACCACGCCACGCGTTCACGTGACTGGCACGTGGCCGGTGTCACGCTCGACACGATGCTCGCGGCGTACCTGGTCAACCCCGATCAGCGGTCGTTCGACCTGGATCGGCTCGCGCTTCAGCATCTCAACCGGACCATCACGGTCGATGAAGCCACGGAAGGCGACCAGCTCGCGTTCGACGTCGACGACAGCACGACCGCGTGGCGCGGCCGTGCGCTGCGTGCTCTGGCCACCCTGGAGCTCGCCGAGCATCTCGAGCGGGAGTTGGACCTCCGCGGCCAGCGGGAGCTGCACGACACGGTCGAGATGCCGCTGGCGCCCGTCCTGGCCCGTGTCGAGCGCACCGGCATCGCCGTGGACCTCGACGTGCTCGCCGAGCTGCGCGACCGCTTGGCAACCCGCTGTCAGGAACTCGAGCGCGAGATCTGGGACCTCGCCGGCGAGCGCTTCAACGTCGGGTCGACCCCGCAGTTGCAGGAGATCCTGTTCGACAAGCTCGGCCTGCCGAAGACGAAGAAGATCAAGACGGGGTACTCGACCGACGCGGCGTCGCTCGAGTCGATCCTGAGCGCTCATCCCATCATCGAGCCGGTCCTGGAGTGGCGGGAGCTGTCCAAGCTCGTATCGACCTACCTGGACGCGCTCCCGCCGCTGGTCGACCCCGCGACCGGCCGGGTGCACACCACCTTGTCGCAGGTCACCGCCGCCACCGGGCGTCTGTCCTCGTCGAACCCCAACCTGCAGAACATCCCGGTCCGGCGGGACGAGGGGCGCGAGATCCGCCGTGCGTTCGTGCCGGGCCAGGACTACGACCACCTGCTGCTGGCCGACTACTCCCAGATCGAGCTGCGCATCATGGCCCACCTGTCCGGCGACGAGGGGCTGCTGGACGCGTTCGCGTCCGGGGAGGACATCCACGCCACGACCGCGGCCAAGGTGTTCGACCTGCCGCTGGAGATGGTGGACGGGGCGCTGCGCGACCGAGCGAAGGCGATCAACTACGGGCTCGCCTACGGCTTGACACCGTACGGCTTGTCGCAGCAGATCGGCATCCCTCCCGAGGAGGCCCAGGAGATCGTCGACGCCTACATGAGCCGGTTCCCCAAGGTCGGCGAGTTCCTCCGCCAGGCGGTGCTGCACGCCCGCCGCGACGGGTTCACCAGCACGATCTTCGGCCGGCGCCGGTACCTGCCGGACCTGCTGTCGTCGAACTACAACCGTCGCAGCATGGCCGAGCGCATGGCGCTCAACGCCCCGATCCAGGGCGCTGCGGCGGACATCATCAAGCTGGCCATGGTCCGCGTGCAGGAGGCGTTGGACCGGGCGGGGCTGGCGGCCCAGCTGCTGCTGCAGGTCCACGACGAGCTCGTGTTCGAGGTGGGCGACGACGAGCTCCGCGATGCGCGCGACCTCGTCGTCGCCGAGATGTGCGGCGTCGCGGAGCTACGGGTACCTCTCGAGGTGGACACCGCGTGGGGGCCGACCTGGTTCGACGCTCAGAAACACTGATGATCGCCGGTGGGCGACGCTGCCCGTTGCGCTGCGGCGGCCACGTCGGTCCGGTGCGGCGGTCCTCGTCGATGCGGTAGGGGCCACGGTTCTCGCGGGCCAGCGCTGGCTGCAAGGTCTCCGCGCCGGGCGTCGGGCCGGTCCCACCGAGACCGCCGCCACCCTCACCGCTGCCATCACCGCCACCGCCTCCGGTGCCACGCCCGTTGTTGAGCGCGGACAGGTCGCTCCTGCCGGTGTGGCGGGCGCGGGCGCGCGCAGCCGTCTCGCGTCGCACGGTGTCGCCGTCCGGTGAGGTGGCGGTCACGGTGGCGACGTCGTCGACGTTGATCTGCCAGCCGCCGTGGTGGTGCATCGCGTGGTGGGCGGCGCACAAGGGGATCAGCCGGTGCATGTCGGTGTGCCCGCCGTGGTCCCACCAGTCGGCGTGGTGCAGCACGCACCAGGCCAGCGGCATCGAGCAGCCCGGCCAGCGGCACCCGCCGTCGCGCACGCGGGCGGCCGCGCGTTGGTCGGCGGTTGCGTAGCGTCGGGTGCGCCCAAGCCACAGCGGGCGCTGGTCGGCGTCGGTGACCAGCCAGGCCATGTTCGCCTCGCAGTACAGCTGCTCCAACGCCTGCGGCGGGCACGGCCCCGACCACGACAGCGTGGCGGGGTCCGCGGCGCGCCCCGCCCGGTCCTCCAACGTCGCAAGCGGCACGACCGCGGTGATCTGCGGGGCCACCCCCCCGCTTGGGGGCACGTGCCCGCCGCGCAGTGCGATGTCGGCCAGCTGTTCGAGCGCGTCGGCCATGCGCTGACCGTAGGAGCGTCGGTCGTCGTCGCCGCGCGGGGCGCCAAGGGCGTGCAGCGCTTCGGCGAG
>JALYHG010000261.1 GCA_030776725.1 Actinomycetota bacterium | reverse complement strand
CGCGCCCGCCTCACGCACCCGGTCGGCGTCGTCGCCGGCGCGGGCGTCGTCGTACATGACGCTCGCGGTGATCGGCCGCCCGGTGCGGTCGGTGAGCAGCACCGAGCCGGACGTGGCACACACCGCGATGGCCTGGATGCGGTCGGGGTCGATGCCCCGCAGCGCGGCGCGGGACGCCGACACGACAGCCTGCCACCAACCGTCGGGGTCCTGTTCGTGGCGCCGGCCGTCGCGGCGACTGGTCAACCCAGCGGTGCCGTCGCCGACGACCTCTCCGGCGGAGGTCACCGCCACCACCTGCGCGCTCTGCGTCCCCACATCGCAGCCCACCCACAGGTGGTCGTCGGTGGGACGCACCCCTGGTGGACCGCTCACTGCCGATCACGCACCTGCACGTCCACGCTCGCAGCTGTCAGTTCATCTTCGCGCGTGCTGCGCGGGCGACCGCGGCCATCGTGGCCAGCTCCGGCCCACCGGCCTCCGCGGCGGTGTCCACGTCGCCGGCCACCTCGGTGAGGTAACCCTCGAGGACCTCGGCCGACTGGCGGTACCGACCCAGCTGCGCGAGCAACTGCCCGGTGACCAGCACGTCATCAGGGCCCAGACCCGGCAGCAGCCTCCTGACCTCGACCGTCCAAAGGGCACCCCGAGCGTCGCCGTGGTGCAGGTACGCGTGTGTCAACTCGTTGATCAGACGCCGGACCACGCTCGTCGCCGGCGCCGGTCGCAGCATCGACCGGGCGAACTCGGCGTGCCCGTCGGTGGCTGCCTCGACCCGCTCGGCGATCATCTCGTCGTCGAGGATGACGCCGTCTTCGAACGGGTCGACCACCGCTGGCCGGGTGGCGCGACCCTCGGGTGCGCCGCCACCCACCCCGACGAGCAGGGGCCCCGGTGTCGCGAGCGGGAACACCCGCAGCCCCACACGCCGTCCGACGGCGATGTAGATCACCCCCAAGGCGGTTCGTGTCCCTCGCCGGCGTTCGAGCACGGACGTCAGGAGCGCGTTGCGGGGATCGTGAGCGGCGGCGGGATCGCCAGTGAACCCGAGGTCAACGCTGAGGTAGCCCGACAACGCCTGCGCGTCGGCGGTGGCCGCCTCGATCGTCGCCCCCCAGCCGAGCGGTTCGTACCGGCTGTGCGGCTGCAACCCGGTGGCGAGCTCGTCAGCCAGCGCGTCGACGCGAGCCAGCGCCACGTCGACGTCGAGGTCGGGTTGCGCTTCGACGCAGCACAGCAACGCCGCCTCAGCCAGATCGCAAGCTGGGTCGCGGACGATCGTGGCCAGCCGCTCGCGGGAGGCCTCAGACATGGCCTCACCGTACCCGCAGCGGCCTGTCCCCCCACCGTGCTCGCCGGGGGGACAGGTGCGAGATCGGCTACTCGACGGTGATGGTGATCTCGTCCGTGGCGTCGTACGCGATGTGGTCGTTGGTGCTCGCCTGGAGGCACAGCGTGTGTTCCCCAGGTTCGAGCTCGATCTCCGCTGTGCTCCCGCCGTCACCGAAGTGCAGGTGCTGCTCGTCGTTGGGGATCTCCTGGCCCGGGGTGACGCAGCCCACGTCCACCATGATGTCGAAGTGGCCCGTGTCTTCGCGGGCTTCGGCGACCGGCCCGATCAGGATCCCGGTCGACTGCATCTGCACCCGCACGGGGCTGGTCACCGTGGCGCCGTCCTCCGGCCGGGCGAACGAGACACTGACCTCGTCGGTCGCCTCCGTCGCGGCGGTCGGCACGGGGCCAGGCGTCTGCTGCGTCCCCTCCTCGTCGTCACCGCCACACGCGCTGACCATCAGGACCGCCCCCACGAGGACGACCGGCCGCCACCACCTGCGCTGCTTCATCTCAACTCCGTCTGTCGACCCGCGTCGTTCGAGGCAGCGAGGAGGATAGTCGCTTCCGATCCGCACCGGCGAGCAGGCACCACCTGCCTCAACCCTCCCCGTGGATCCGCGTCACGTCGAAGACCGGACCCACCATGCACACCGTGACGACGTCGGGACGGAGCGTGCCGTCGGCCATCACCACGTCGCCGGCTTCGGCGACGACCCGCCCGTCGGGCCCGACCAGACGCACCGGCTCGAGCTCGACCCGGTAGCCCTGCGGCCACGACGGCTGCACGCGGTCGGCGTCCACCGTGGACCGCTCCGCCTCCACATCCAGCCACGCGCAGCCGCCTTCCAGGTCAGGATCGCCACCCAACGTGCCGACCAGGTCGGCGGTCGGCTCTGCTGCGCCACCACACGCGGCCAGCCACCCGACCAGGACGACCAGGAAGACGGCTCGCATATCACTCCGATGGGCGGCGCGCCGCGACGTGTGGGCTGACGCTACAGGAGCCGCACGCCGTCACGGACACGGCGTGCGGTGCGCTCGCTCGCCGCCGCAACGAACCGGTGGCGATGTGACGCGTAGTCGGTCCCGGCCGTGAGCGGGAAGGTCGGTCCGCCGTCGATATCCACCAGCGCACCGCCCGCCTCCTCGACCAGCAGCATGCCGGCAGCCACATCCCACGCACGGCCCGCAGCCAGCACGGCCGCCGCCATCGACCCGTCCGCGACCCACGCCAGGTGCAACGCTTCCGAGCCGAGCGCCCGGTTCTTCAGCGGCGTGTCCACGGCGAAGTCGCGGCCCACGCCCGATGACGCGCCCACCAGGGCGTTGCTGGCCCGCGCATGGTCCGACCAGTCCACGTCGCGGACCGCCAGCCGGGTCGCACCGCTCCAGGCGCCCTCGCCCCGCACCGCGTGGTAGCGACGGTCCAGAAGCGGTGCGTCCACCACCGCCAGGACCAGCACACCGTGGAAGGCGAGCGCGAGCGAGACACACCACACCGGCGTCCCGTGCGCGAAGTTCGTGGTGCCGTCGACCGGGTCCACCACCCAGCACCACGGCGCGCCGCTGTACACGGTCGAGCGTTCCTCGGAGACGACCTCGTGCCCGGGGAGGTGGTCGGTGACGACCTCCGTGATGCGGTCGTCGGCGAACCGGTCCGAGGCGGTGATCAGCGACCCATCGTCCTTCACGGTCGCGCCGGCCGCGCAGAAGCCCTCCATCAGGACCGGACGCAGCTCGTCGCAGATCCGGTGCGCGAGGCCGAGCGCCCGGTGCACCTCCGCTCGTTCGCCTGGGCCGAGGTGGTCCCTGCCGGCCGCACCGCGGTCCTCGCCGCCGTCGCCCGTGTCGAGCCTGCCGGCCATGGTGGTTGCGTCCTTCTGGCTCGGGTGACCGTGGCGTGGCAGGTGACCGTAGTGGTGGTCGCCGACCTCGACCCCGTACCGGCGACCTCGTACGGGCGACGTCGTCGACCGGATCGCGAGCCCACGTGACGTAGCCTTGGCTCGCATACAACGGAAGCTGACCCGTGAGCACCCTCCAGGCGTGGCTGATCGTCGGGATCCCCGGACTCGTCATCGCCGCTGCTCTCTTCGCCGGGCGCTCGCCGGTCCGAGCCGCGTTCGGGTACCTCGCCCTCGCGATCCTCTTCGGGTTCCTCCTGCTCGTCCCGCGCAGCCCGATGTCAGCCGCCTTCGTCGGCACGATCGGTTTCCTACTGGTGGCGGCAGGCCGGGGAGAGACCGCGGTCGAGACCCAGCCCGCGGCGCGGGACGTCCCGATGCGGGTGGACGACCCCGACGTCGACCAACCTGAGCGGGTGTGACGCCACGTCGCGCACCAACCCCGCAGACCATCCCCGCACGGTCACCGCCGCCTCGACGAGTCGGCCGCGTGGCGGGCCCCGCG
>JALYHG010000260.1 GCA_030776725.1 Actinomycetota bacterium | reverse complement strand
GCGCTGCGTGGGCCGGCCCCGGCCGCTCCGCCGATCCGCCGCCCCGCGGGTGCGGTCGCCGGCGGACCACCGGCGGCGAGGGGGTCAGCGGTGCGGGCTCCCGCCCCCCAAGACACCACCTTCGGCGACCTGCCCCTGCCGCCGCCGGTGACCGTGACCGAGACCGAAACCGCGCTCGAGCAGGTGGCGCTGGAAGGCGACGACCCGGAACGCGGGTGGCTGCCCTACCTCGCCGGGGCGGTCCTGGTCCTCACGGCCGCGGCGCTGCTCCCGCTGGCTCGACCGGCGCAGGTCAGCCGAGGAGGCCCGCCCCCCAAGCGACCGCGCCGACGATGATCAGCGTGCCGATGACGAGCAGCGCGATGTCGGCTGCTCTGCCGTCGCGGTACCGCCGGGTGGCGTTGAAACCCATCGGGCCCTCGGGTCAGCCGATGAACGGCGGGGCGTCGTCCTGGTCGTCGTGCGCGAGCTCCTCGATGTTGACGTCCCGGAAGGTCAGCACCCGGACGTCCTTGAGGAACCGCGCCGGACGGTACATGTCCCACACCCAGGCGTCGCGGATCGACACCTCGAAGTACAGGTCCCCCCCGGGGCCCTCGTTGCGGGGCTCCACCGACACCTCGTTCGCGAGGTAGAACCGCCGCTCGGTCTCGACGACGTAGCGGAACATCCGCACGACGTCGCGGTACTCGCGGTACAGCGCGAGCTCGAGGTCGTTCTCGTAGGCGTCGAGGTCGTCGGTCACCGACGCTCCGTCCCGTCACGGTGTGGCAGGTTTTCATCGCTGTCCGGGTCCTGCAGATCGGCCCGGTCGAGGCCGTCAATGGTAGGTCCCCCGTGCGCCGCCGCCACCGGAGCGAAGCAGCGCCGGTGGAACTCGCACGGACCCAGCCTGGCGAGGGCGGCCAGGTGCTCCGGGGAGCGGTAACCCTTGTGGCTGGCGAAGCCGTACCCCGGGTAGCGGCGCTCGGCGCGAACCATGATCCGGTCGCGCGTGACCTTGGCCACGATCGAGGCGGCCGCGACCGAGGTGCAGACCTGGTCGCCTTTGACCACGCGCAGCGCCGGGACGGACGTCCGCGCCAACGTGAAGCCGTCGACCAGGACGTAGTCGGGGGTCGGGTCGAGCTTGTTGAGTGCCGCTCGGAGCGCAGCGAGGTTGGCCCGTTGCAAGCCGATGCCGTCGAGTCTGGTGTGGCTGACCCGGAAGATGCCGACCGCCACGGCTCCCGCGACGATCTCGTCGTACAGCCGCTCACGGTCGGTCGGTGAGACCAGCTTGGAATCGTTGAGGCCGTCAGGCGCCCAGCCGGGCGGGAGCATCACCGCGGCGGCCACGAGCGGCCCGGCCAGCGCCCCACGTCCCGCCTCGTCGGCGCCGGCGACGTGGCGGAAGCCCTGCGCGTGCAGCAACTGTTCGTAGGCGCCGGTGGGGGCAGCGTCCACGGCCATCAGTAGGTCGAGCACGGCCCGACGGTGACGGGTTCGGTCGCCTGCGGCGCCGATCGCGACGCGGGCGGGACGTCCGGGTACCGCGGCGACCGCAGGAACCGGATCCGGTCGGGCGGCCAGATCACCGTGAAGGCCTTCCCGACCACCGCGTCACGGTCGACGAACCCGAGCGTGGCGTAGCGCGAGTCCGACGAGTTCGGCCGGTTGTCGCCGAGGAAGAACAGCTTCCCCTCCGGCACGATGATCGGCTCGCAGGAACGTGGGTCGTCCACCGCGTACGGCTCGGGCAGCCAGACGCCGTTCACAGCGACCCGGCCGTCGTCGATGCGGATCTCGTCTCCGGGGAGACCGATCACCCGCTTGACGTAGTCACGTGCGTTGGCGGGGGCGAGCCCGACGAGCTGGCCGATCCCACGCACCACCGTCGACACCGGATCGCGATCCTCGGTGGGGACGGCGAACTGGTGCCCCTCGAAGACGACGATCTCGCCGTGTTGAGGATCGCGGAGACGGTAGGTGACCTTGTCGACGAGGATGCGGTCGTCGACCAGGAGGGTCGGCTCCATGGAACTCGACGGGATGTAGAAGACCTGTACCACGAACGTGCGCAGCACGAACGCCAACAGGAACGCAACGAGCACCAGGACGGGCAGTTCCCGCAGGAACGACGCGACGCTGTCGTCGCGACGGCGGCGCCGTGGGCGCCTCCGACTGCTCCATTCCGCGGTCAGATCGTCGGAAGCCTCTGGCTGAACGGGAGCCGCGTCCACAGGTCCGCGCGGCTCGGGGCCGCTCATGCCGACGACCGTCGGGCGGTCTGGGGCCGGTGGCTCATCGGGCCGGCTCGCGCTTCTCCTTGATCCGGGCCTTCTTCCCGGTCCGCTCCCGCAGGTAGTACAGCTTCGCTCGGCGGACCTTCCCGCGGCGGGTCACCTCGACCTGGTCGATGATCGGGCTGTGCACCGGGAAGGTGCGCTCCACGCCGACCCCGAACGAGACCTTGCGGACGGTGAACGTCTCGCGGACGCCGCCGCCCTGGCGACGCAGGACCACGCCCTCGAAGACCTGGATCCTCGACCGGTTGCCCTCGACGACCCGGACGTGGACCCGGACGGTGTCGCCGGGGCGGAAGTCGGGAAGATCGTCGCGCAGATACTGCTGTTCGACCACGTCGACGTTGTTCATCGTGGCATCCATCGGTCGGGCCGGAGGGCGGGGGGCGTTCGGCAGGCTACCCGACGTTCGGGGACGCGCGGCCGGCGCGGGTGCGTCTGGAGACGACCGACCGCCTGCTTCTATGGACGTCCGCGCCCCGCCGGTGGCTACCCGAGCTCGCCGTGTTCGTCGCCGGGTGCGGGTTCGCCTCCGGCAGCCAGCCACCGGCGGTACAGGTCGGGGCGCCGCTGTCTGGTCACCTCCAGCGCCTGTTCTCGACGCCACCGCGCCACAGCACCGTGGTCGCCGGAGCGCAGCACGTCGGGGACCGCCAACCCCCGCACCTGCGGTGGACGGGTGTAGTGCGGGTACTCGAGGAGGCCTGCGCTGAACGACTCGTCCTCGACCGACGTGAGGTTGCCCATGACGCCGGGAACCAGGCGGCTGACCGCCTCGACCAGCACGACCGCGGCGGCCTCGCCGCCACCCAGGACGTAGTCGCCGATCGAGAGCTCGTCGGTGGCGACCGCGTCGTGGACGCGCTCGTCGATGCCCTCGTACCGCCCGCAGCACACCACCAGCCGGTTTTCGGTGGCGAGCTCGGCGACCAGCGGTTGGGTCAGGGGCGTCCCGCGGGGCGTCAGCAGCACGGTGCGTGGCCGACGGCCCGCGACGCGGTACGGCGCGCCGTCCACGTCGAGGTTCCACACGTCCTCGGCCGCGTCGAACCAGACGTCGGCGCGCATCACCATCCCCGCGCCGCCGCCGTACGGCGCGTCGTCCACGACGTGGTGCTTCCCGATCCCCCACCTGCGCAGGTCGTGGACCCGCAGGTCCACCAGCCCGGCGTCGACGGCCTTGCCCAGTAGCGAGGTGGTGAACGGTCCGGCGAAGAACTCCGGGAAGATCGACAGCACGTCGATCCGCATCACGCCTCCCCGGCCTCGTCGAGGAGGCCAGGCGGCGGTGAGGTCACGACCAGGCGTTCAGTGCCGTCGGGGTCCTCGTCGATGCCGACGTAGTCCTCGACGGCCGGCAGCAGCCAGGTGGAGTCGTCGTGGCGGCGGACCTCCAGCAGGTCGTACTCCGCCGCAGCGGGGAGCTCGATCAGCGCGT
>JALYHG010000259.1 GCA_030776725.1 Actinomycetota bacterium | reverse complement strand
CCGATCGACCGATCGGCCCCCGCCCGCCAACGCCCTCCCCGTCGGGAGGACCAACCGCGACGCCGACCGACTTGTCGGGCGTTGCTCGTAACTGCTGGAATGCACGTCATCATCGCCGGGAGGGCGGAGGGGCAGCGTGGGTGAAGGCTCGTACCCGGACGATCTGCGCTACACGACCGAACACGAGTGGGCGCGGCGCGAAGGTGATCTGGTCCGCGTCGGCATCACCGACTACGCCCAGGATGAGCTGGGCGACGTGGTCTACGTCGACCTCCCGGCACCCGGCGCGGAGCTCGAGCGGGGCCAGCCGTTCGGCGAGGTGGAGTCGACCAAGTCCGTTTCCGACCTGTACGCGCCGGTCTCCGGGACCGTTGAGGAGCGCAACGACGACCTCGAGGATCGACCGGAACTGGTCAACCAGGATCCGTACGGCGAGGGCTGGATGGTGGCGATCCGCCCCGACGACCCCGACCAGCTCGAGGGGCTGCTGACCGCAGAGGCGTACCGGTCACGGATCGAGTGACCAGCCGGCACTGCCTGCTGTGCGTGGACGTCGACTTGCTACCCTGCGGCCCCGAAGCAGGGTGAACCCGTAGTCGAGGGTGAGCCTGCACCGCTCCACCGGAGGCGCGATGTTCTGTCCGCAGTGCGGCTCGAGGCTCGTCGAGGACGCGAACTTCTGTTCCCAGTGCGGCGCTCCCGTCGAGGACGGTCGAGACGAGCCCCAGGACATCGACAGCACCACCGCCGCGATCGACGTGGGCGCTCTCGACCCGACCACCACGGTGGAGGGCGCCCCTGAGCTCGAGCCAGGGACCGGCATGCTGGTGGTCGTTCGCGGCCCCAACGCCGGTGCCCGGTACCTGCTCGATCGGGATGTGACCACCATCGGACGCCACCCCGACTGTGAGATCTTCCTGCACGACGTGACCGTGTCGCGCCGCCACAGCGCTGTCCAGCGCGAGGACGATCGCTTCGTCCTGCGCGACCTCGGCAGCCTCAACGGGTCCTACCTCAACGGCGACCGGGTCGACGAGGAGACACTGAGCAACGGCGACGAGGTTCAGATCGGCCGCTTCAAACTGCTGTTCCTCGGAGGCGACCTCGGCACGCCGGGAGCGCCTCGGTGAGGATGTACACGATCGGTGAGGTGCTCAACCGCCTGAAGGACGAGTTCGACGACATCACGATCAGCAAGATCCGTTTCCTCGAGTCCGAGGGCCTGATCCATCCCGACCGCACCGACTCCGGGTACCGCAAGTTCACCGACGATGATGTCGAGCGCCTGCGTTACGTGCTGCGCACGCAGCGCGATCGGTACCTGCCGCTGCGGGTGATCAAGGAGGAACTCGATCGCCTCGACGCCGGAGAGCCGATCGAAGTGCCCCTCCCACCGGTCGAAGGGACTCCGGCGGCACAGGCGCTGGCTCCCGACCGCACGGTGCATCCGCCACCACCCGATGGCGTGTCGTTGATGGATGCGGCCCCAGCCGAGGTCGAGCTGACCTTGTCCGAGTTGTGTGACGCGACCGGGCTGGAGACCGCCGACGTGCGCGCTCTGCGGGACCACGGGCTGATCCGCGGCGACTCGAGCTTCGACGGCGACGACCTGCAGGCCGCACGCGCGGCCGCGGAGCTGATGCAGCTGGGGCTCGAACCGCGTCACCTGCGGATGTACCGGCAGTTCGCGGACCGTGAGGTCGCCCTGTACGAGCAGCTGGTCACGCCCCTTCTCAAGCAGCGCAACCCCGACGCGCGCGCCACGGCCGCGTCGCAGGTCGAGGAACTGCTGCGTCACGGCCATCGCGTGCACCGGGCACTGCTGGCCCGTGAGCTGCGGACGCTGCTGCGCTCGTGAACCACCGGGTCGTCGTGGCCGTGATCGCGGCGGTGCTCACCGCCACGTTCCCGGCCCAGGCCGCCGACCTGACAGCCCCCCCGGCGCCCCCGCCGATCGTGGGCGGCCTCACCACACCGCAGGGATGGCCGGGCGCACCCGACGTGAGCGCTGACGCGTACCTGCTCACCAACCTCGACACCGGACAGGTCCTCGCGGCCAAGGCAGCCGATCAGCGCCGGCCGGTCGCGTCGACCGTCAAGGTCATGACCGCCTGGACGGCGTTGCGCCGAACGTCACTCGGGGCGGCCATCCGCGCCGGAGGAGAGGTCGCGCCGACGCGCAGCGACGGTGCCCGTGTCGGCCTCGATCCAGGGGACACGTGGACGGTGGAGGACCTTCTCGAGGCCGTCGTGGCGCGCTCGGGGAACGACGCCGCACGAGCTCTCGCGGTTGGCGTCGCCGGCACCACAGCCGGCTTCGTCGAGTTGATGCGCCAGGACGCCGCCGCCCTGGGCCTGCACGGCGTCGTGCTGCACACGCCCGACGGCCTCGACGACCGCAATCGGTTGTCCGCCCACGACCTGACCGTCATCACGCGGGCCGCGCTCTCCGACGCGACATTCGCCGCGATCGCGGCGCGCCCGTCGGTCGACCTGCCCGACGTTGGGACCGTGACGTCGCGTAACGAGCTGCTCGGGACCTATCCCGGCGCGATCGGGGTGAAGACCGGGTACACGGCGGCGGCTGGCCGTTGCCTGGTCGCCGCCGCCGTCCGCGACGGGCGACGGCTGCTGGCGGTCGTCTTGGGCAGCGACGGGCCGCAGGGCCACTTCCACGACGCCCGGGCGCTCCTGGACCACGGCTTCGCGGCGTTCGCTGACGTCCAGGTCACGCCGCGCATCGAGCTCCGCGCCCCGGGTCAGTGGGTGACGCTCGCATCCGATCCGGTCGTGGTCCTGGCACCGGCCAGCCACGCCGTCGTCGCGCAGACGGTGCAGCCGCCCGTGGAGGTCGCCACGGCACCGAGGGCGACCGCGCGCCTGACCTGGCGCGACGCCGAGGTCGGCCGCGTCGAGCTGCACGGACGGCGATCCCTCACCCGAGACGTGCACGGCGGTGCGGCGGTCGGTGCCTGGCTCGCGGACCGGGCGTACGCGGCGATGCGCGCCGTCACCGCCGAGGGCCGCTGGCCGCCGGGAACGTCACCGATGTGACCGCCCCCGTCGAGGTCCGGATCCCCTGCCAGCGGCTCCAGCGGCGTGTCGCGGTGCTCGCCGCGGACATCACACGGGCGTACGCGCGGACCGACCCCGTGTTCGTGACGGTCCTGAAGGGCGGCACCTTCTTCCTCGCCGACCTGGTGCGCCACGTGGGCCTCCCGCTGTCGGTCGACCTGCTCGCGATCAGCGGCTACCGGGAGGCCGGGACCGCGCGGATCATGAAGGACCTCGACATCGACATCACCGGCCGCCACGTCCTCGTCGTCGAGGACATCGTCGACACGGGCCTGACGATGGCCTACCTGCTGCAGGTCCTGGCTGCGCGCCGACCGGCATCGCTGCGGGTGTGCACGTTGCTGGATCGAACCGTGCGCCGCATCGCGGACCTCCCGCTGGACTGGGTCGGGTTCGAGGTCGGCGACGAGTTCCTGGTCGGCTACGGGCTGGACTGGAACGAGCGTCTCCGGCAGCTGCCCGCCATCCTCGCCGTCCAGGACGCGTCCGCCCTGGGAGCCGACCCCGAACGGGTCGCGAACCAGGCCTTGCGGTAGGGTCCCAGGCGGACGTCGGACGAGGAGCTGGTCGACGTGATCGAGGTTGAGCTCGTCGGTGTGCGGGTCGAACTCCCCGCCAACCAGCCGATCGTGCTGCTCAAGGAGAAGACGGGAACCCGTTACCTCCCGATCTGGATCGGCGCGGTCGAGGCCACGGCCATCGCGTTCGCGCTCCAAGGTGTGGAGACCCCCCGGCCGCTGACCCACGACCTCATCGTCAACGTCCTCCAGGACCTGGGCGTCGACCTTCAGGCCGTTCACGTCACCGAGCTGCGTGAGGGAACGTTCTACGCCGAGCTGCACTTCGTGCAGAACGGCCGCACTCACACGGTCTCGTCGCGGCCCAGCGATGCGATCGCGATCGCGTCCCGCCTCGACGCCGTGCCGATCTACGCCGCCGAGGACGTCATGGACGAGGCCGGCCTGGAGATCGAGGCCACCGAGGAAGGCGACGAGGTCGCGGCCGAGCAACAGCTGCGCGAGTTCCGCGAGTTCCTCGAGGGCGTGACCCCGGAGGACTTCCGGGAGGTCTGACGGACCGAGATCGCCGTCCGTGAGCTGACGCCGCATCACTGACCTCCGCCGCTCTCCCGTCGGTGGAGGGATCCAGGATCACTGACCGCCGCCTGTTCCCCCCCGTCGGTGGAGGCGATCCAGCCATGCTGCCCCCACACGGGGTTACTTGTGGAGCGAATCCCCATGTATGCAAACCACCGTGGCCGTATGCAAGCAGGGGAGCGTGTCACCGCGGGAACCCTCCACCGCCGTTGACATCGCGCCGGCGTCGCGCCTAGCCTCATCGGCGTAGTTCCACCGGTGTGACCGCTGCCGGGAGGCCAACCCATGGCAGATCCACTCGCGTTCGACCGCGAGGACCAGCTCAGCCTCTGGAGCGGCGCCGAGCACCGGGTCGGCTTCCGCGGACCGACCGTCTGCAAGATCGTCGGGATCACCTACCGACAGTTGGACTACTGGGCGCGTACGGGCCTCGTCGTCCCGTCCGTCCGGCAGGCTCGCGGCTCGGGGAGCCAGCGCCTGTACTCCTTCGATGACCTGGTCGAGCTGCGAGTGATCAAGCGGCTGCTCGACACCGGCGTGTCACTTCAGCGTGTCCGTGAGGCGGTCGAGGAGCTGCGCAGCCGCGGCCGGACTCCCGCCGACGTGACCCTGCTCTCGGACGGTTCGACGGTGTACGCGCTCGACGACAACCAGCAGGTGATAGACCTGCTCGCCCGCGGTCAAGGGGTGTTCGCCATCGCACTGGGCCCCGTCGTCGAGGAGCTACGCGGCGAGGTGACGCGCTTCCCGGTGGAGGAGGTCGATGCGGTCCCGCCGGCTGAGGATGCAGGCGGTCGGGGATCGGCTGACGTGCGCGCCGCCCGCTGATCCTGGGTGCCCGACGTTCCCCCGGCGGGGCTGCCAGGTGCGCGGGACGACGTCCCACCGGCCCCGGACGGCAGCGACCGCAGGGTCGGTGACCTACGTGAACCCGATCCAGCGCCCGTCCGCGGTCCGGCAGCCGGTGTCCCGGATCTGAGTCGGGTCTGGCCGCTCGGCCGGCTCACCGCCGGGGGGCCGCGGCACGGCGGAGGCGACCAACGTCGACCCAACGCCGACGTCGCCTTCCAACACGCCTCGGAAGCACGGTTCGCACGGCTGCTGGACTTCTACGGCCTCGCGTGGGAGTACGAGCCCGACGAGTTCCCGATCGAGTGGGACGACGACGGGTCGCCGACCGCGTGGTTCCGGCCCGACTTCTACCTCCCCGCCTTCGACCTGTACATCGAGATCACCACCTCCCAACAGCGCCTCGTGACCAAGAAGAACCGCAAGCTGCGCCTGCTGCGCGAACACCACCCGGCGGTGCGGTGCAAGCTGTTCTACCAACGCGACTACCTGGCGTTGGTGCGCAGGTACGGGTTCGACGAACACGGCGGCAACGACGACCCCGGCTGATCCCTGCGTCATCCGCCGAACGGCCGTACAGTCCGGTCTTCGTTCGCACGCCGGCAGGAGACGGGATGGGCGACCGACCGGCTCAACGCGAGCGGCTCGCCCGCTTCTTCGACCTGGCCTTGGACCTCGCCGCGATCTGCGACCTCCACGGCCGCTACGTGGACGTGAACGCGGCCCACGAGAGGGTGCTGGGTTGGCGCTCCGCCGAGCTGATCGGGCGTCGGTTCCTGGATCAGGTCCACCTCGATGAGCGCAACGCGACCGGTGCGCAGTGGAGCAGGCTGATCGGCGGCGAGGTCTACCTCCTGCGCCGCGACGTCCGGCTGCGCCACCGGGACGGTTCCGACCGGTGGTTTCAGATCGCCGCGCGGCTCGAAGCCGAGGACGGGCTGGTCTACGTCGTCGGGACGGACATCACCGAGCACAAGCTGCAGGAGCATGCCGCGCGCGAGCGCCAGTCGTTCGTCGAGACGCTGCTGGACTCGTTGCACGACGGGATCGTCGCGTGCGACGCGGACGGTGTCCTGACGCTGTTCAACCGTGCGTCGCGGGAGCTTCATGGTACGAGGTTCGAGCCGATCCCCGCCCAGCGCTGGGCTGAGCACTACCAGCTGTACGCGCCGGATGGGGTGACGCCGCTGCCGCTGGACGATGTTCCGCTGTACCGGGCGCTGCGCGGTGAGGTGCTGCGCGACGCCGAGGTGGTGCTCGCCGCACCAGACGGGGCCCGGGTGCTGAGCGCCAACGGTCAGGCGCTGGTGGATGAGGAGGGCCGGCAACTGGGAGCCGTCGTCGCCCTGCATGACGTCACCGACCGCCGTCGCGCTGAGCAGCAGGCACGCCGCCTCGCCGCGATCGTGGAGAACACCAGCGACCTGGTTGCGCTGGCTGACCTGGACGGGAACGTCACTTTCGTCAACCAGGCTGCCCGACGGTTGCTGGGAGCCGACGATGTCGCTGGGCGGCGGGTACGTGACTTCTTCACCGAGGCAACCTGGGCGAGGCTGCGGCAGTCGGTGATCGCGACCGTGCTGGAGGATGGCAGCTGGACGGGGGAGGGCCAGTTGCGCCATCTCGGTACCGGTGAGGCGATCGATGTCGACATGAGCATCTTCGCCATCCGCGCCTCGGAGACCGGCGAGCCGGTCGCGATCGGGACGGTGCAGCGCGACGTCCGCGGGCGGAAGCGCGACGAGGCGGCGATCGCGGCGCTCAACCGGGAGTTGGAGAGCCACGAGGCCAGGTTCCGCAGCATGGTCGACAGCATCCCAGGGGCGGTGTACCGCTGCGATGCCACACCGCCCTGGCGGATGCACTACCTGAGCGACGGCATCGAGGCCGTGGCGGGGTACCCGGCGGCGGACTTCCTCGCCGACCGTCGCCACCATGTCGACGTGGTCCACCCCGACCACCTCGACCGTGTCGGTGACGTCATCCTGGGTGCGACGCGGCGACGCGAGCCGTACGCCGTCGAGTACCCCGTCCGCCACGCTGACGGGACCGAGCGGTGGGTGACGAACCGAGGTCACGCCGTCTACGACGACGACGGGCGCCCCACCCTCCTCGAGGGGGTGGTGCTCGACGTGACCGAACCCCACCGGACCCAGGAAGCGCTCGCGCAGAGCGAGCAACGCTTCCGGTCACTGTTCGAGCACTCGCCGATCGGGACCTCCGTCATCGACCTCGACGGGCGCTTCCTGCGCGCCAACGCCACGCTGACGCGGACCCTCGGCTACTCGGAGGAGGAGCTGCAGCAGCGGACGTTCCTGGATGTCACTCACCCCCGCGACGCCGAGGAGAGCCGGCTGTCGTTCGCTGAGCTGGTCAGCGGTGCCCGCGACGTCATGATGCTCGAGAAGCGCTACTGCGCCCGCGACGGCAGCGTCGTGTGGGCCCGGACCACCAAGTCGCTGCTACGCGACGCTGAAGGCGACCCGCGCTTCGTGATCGGGGTGATCGAGGATGTCTCGGAGCGACGGCGTCTGGAGGAGCTCGAGGCACGGGAGCTCGAGTACCGCCTCGCCGCGGAGTACACCGCCCAGCTTCAGGGCCTGACCCGCGCGTCCCTGGTGATCAACGCCCGGATCAGTCTCGAGGAGATCCTGGACGAGGTGACCCGCCAGGCTGCCGAACTGATCGGCGTTCACCGCGCCGAAACGCGCCTCGTTGACGGCACCGAGGATGCGACGTCGCTCGTGGCCGTGCACGACACCCAGCCGCCTGGACACCACGAAGCGACGCCGGCCCGTGGCGGTGACGCTTCCGACGACGCGGCCCTGTCCGCTCCGCTGCTGGCGCGCGACGGCGCGACGCTCGGCCACATCAGCGTCTGCGACCGGCTGGGCGGAAGCTTCACGGAGACCGACGAGGCGCTGCTCCACCAGCTGGCGCAGCTGGGTTCCGCCGCCATCGAGAAGGCCCGCCTGTACCAGCTAACCGCAGCCCAGGAAGCCGCGCGCTTCCGCGAGGAGCTTCTGGCCGGCATCTCACACGACATGCAGACACCCCTGGCCAGCATCGCGGGCTTGACAGATCTCTTAGCGGCGGACCCGGAGATGCCCACGGAGCAACGCCGACAGCTGTACGCGACCTTGGCGCGACAGTCGCGCAACCTCTACGGGCTCGTGCAGCAGTTCCTCGACTACTCGCGGCTCGAGGCGGACCGCAAGCTCGTTGTGCGCCTGCGCCCGACCGACGTGGTGGAGTCGATCGAGCGGACCGTCGACCTGCTCAGCCACCGGCGCGAGATCGTGATCGGAGCCGCGGCTGACCTGCCGATGGCCACGGCCGACCCCGAGCGGCTGGACCAGATCGTCATGAACCTGCTGTCCAACGCGATCAAGTTCTCCGACGGGGCGGTCCGCGTCGTGGCGCGGCACCGACACGGACAGGTCGTGATCGACGTGGTCGACGACGGCTGCGGGATCCCTCCCGAGGACCTCGAGCAGTTGTTCAAGAAGTTCCACCGTGGCTCGAACGTGGCTGGGACGCCGGGAACGGGCCTGGGCCTGTACATCAGCAGGGCGGTGATCGAGGCCATGGGCGGCACGTTGACCGTACACAGCCAGGTCGGTTCCGGGACCCGGTTCACGGTCGGGCTTCCGGCGGTGGAGCCGTGGTAGGCGTCGACGTCGAACGCCGAGTGCTGGTCGCCGACGACGAGCCCGACGTGCGCTTGATCGTCCGGCTGCAGCTGGAACGGGCCGGCTGGGTCGTCGACGAGGCATCCTCCGGCGAGGAGGTCCTGGAACGCTTCGAGAGCGCCGAACTGCATGCGCTGGTCATCGACCAGCGTATGGCGGGGATCAGCGGGGTCGACACGGCACGGGCGCTGATCGATCTCGGCTTCGACCTCCCGATCGTGCTCTTCTCCGCGTACCTCACGCCGGACGTCGAGGTCTGTGCTCGCGACCTCGGTTTGATCACGCTGGCGAAATCGGAGATCACGACGCTCGCAGACACGTTGCACGCGCTGCTCGAGTCCTGACGTCGGTGGCGCGGCGCTAGCGTTGCCTGCGACCGTCTGGAGGGAACACGGTTGTCGAAGATCGGTGAGCTGGTCCGACGAGCCAGGCTCGGCAAGGACATGACGCAAGCCGAGCTCGCGGAGCGCCTCGACATGAGCGAAGCGCGTATCGACGCCTTCGAACGAGGCGATGAGACACCATCGCCCGACACACTTGGCGATATCGAGGACGCCCTCGGTCTCTCTCCGGGTCAGATCGCGCGGGAGGCCGGCGTGGTGGAGGGACCCTGATCCGGCCGGAGCGGCGGCTCGACTGATCCCGCTCGGCATGGCGAACGGTGAAGCGCCTCCCGACCTGGATCACCGCCGCACGGCCACGATCACGGTGCGTTCAGGAACCGAGCGGGCGATCCGCTCGGAGTTGTGACCGATCCCGGGGCGGGTCGGTGGCGTGCCCAAGACGACGATGTCGCCTTCCACGGTGCGCTGCGGAAGCGACTCGGTCGGGCGACGCGGATCGAGGACCTGGTTGGTCTCACGTTGCTCTCCGAGCCGCTCGCGAACTCCCTTATCGTTCACCGGCATGATCACGAGCAGAGGGACCCCGCCTTCGTCGGCGAGTCGGGTCGCCACCTCGATCGAGAGGTCGAGGTCCAGACGCCCCGCCGGGGTGAGGTCGGCGCGGGTGACGGCGAGCACGATCCGCTCGACCACCTCGTCGGTCCCGGGCCGGCAGACGAGAGCGGGCACGCGGACCTGGCGCAGGACCGTGTCGATGATCCCACCGAAGAAGTTCTCACGCGCGTTGGCGTAGCCCTTCCACCCGAGGAGCACGCAAGAGGCGTCGTTCTCCACGATCGTGTGGAGCACCCCTGCAGAGGGCGACGAGTCGATGCGGACGAGCGAACGAGCGTCGGCTCCACGGCTTCGAGCGAGTTTCTCTGCCGCCTCGGTGGCGGTGCGATGCTCGTCCAGCTGCTCACGTGACGCTTCGAACCCCAGGACGTTGACCGCGAGCACCTCACCGCCGTCGCCGACCGCGATGAGACCCGCCAGTTCCGCGAGCGGACCGACCGAATGCGGGTTCGCGATCGGGACAACCACCGTCCTTCCCAGCGGTGGGATCTTCCGCGCAGGGCGTTGCATCCTCGGAGCGGAGCGCTCCCCGATCAGCGCGCTCCCGATGCAGGTGAGAAGGATGACGATGATGACCGCGTCGAGCGCACGCTCCTGGAGGAGGCCCACCTCCACGGCGACGAGCGTGACCGCGAGGGCACCCGCCGCCTGAGCTCCGGTGAGAGAGATCATCATGCCGAGCTCCGGGCGGCTGTAGCCCAGGACCCTCGCCGTCACCCCGGCCGCCGCCGTCTTCGCGCCGAAGGCTGCCACGGTGAGGCCGAGGCCGAGCGCGACACGTTCGGGCGCGGTCACGACGGCGATGGGATCGATGATCATGCCGGTGGATACCAGGAACACCGGCACGAGGAAGGACTGGCCGAGGAACTCGACGCGGTCGCGCAGCCAGCTCCCCGCCGGAACGAACCTCGCGACGCCGAGGCCGGCGAGGAACGCGCCGACGATCGCTTGGATGCCGGCGATCTCCGCGAGCGCGGCCGAACCGAAGAGAACGACGAGCACGAAGACGAACCGCACGATGCGGTCCTGGCCGAGTCCCGCGAAGAACCACTTGGTGAGTCGGGGCAGACCCCGGAGAACGAGGAAGAGGAACACCGCGAGGATCGCGACCAGCTGGATCCAGAACACCGGAGCCGCCACATCGTCGCCGATCGCGGCGACGATCGCGAAGACGAGAAGTGCTCCCACAGTCGAGATCAGCGTCGCGCCGATCGTCGCGATGACCGCCGGGTTCCGCGCCAGCCCGAGCCGCTGCACGAGCGGGTAGGTGATCGGCGTGTGTGACGTGAACGCGGACGCGACGATGAGCGCGCCCACGAGTGACAGACCGAGGCCCACGCCGACGCCGGTAACGAGCAGCATCGGGATGACGAACGTCGCCGCCGCGAAGACCAGGGATGGGCGCCGGTGCTCCGCGAAGCTCTCGCGGTCGAGGTCGAGCCCGACGAGGAACATGAGATAGAGCAGTCCGGCGTCGCCGAGCACCTCGATGACGCCCTCGCGTTCGAGCAACCCGGTCGTGTGCGGCCCAACGAAGGTCCCCGCGACGATGAGCCCGATCAGCCCGGGGACGCCGAGCCGCTCAGCAGCGATCGGCGCGACGAGCATCACGCCGAAGACGACGATGAAGAGGAGCGCAGGGTGCGCCAGCGGCAGCTGTAGCACATCCACGCGCGGTTCCCCCGCTTCGAGACGGGCGCGACTCGGTCAGGTGCCTTGACGGATCACCGGCCGGGCTGGGCCTCGACCACTTCGATGTCTGAGGTCTCGCTGGCGCTGAGCCGCTGCTTCATCCACGGGATGATGCCACCCTGCAGCAGCACGTCGACCTGCCGCTCGGACAGCTGGTGGGTCGCGGGGAAGTTCGTGCCGTTGGTGAGGTTGTCGACCTCGATGTGGTTCCCGGTCGCGACCGCCTCGCGCAAGCCGCTGATCCGCAGCACGTCACCTTGGGCGATGTCGTCGTGGTGGGCCTCGTCGACGAACGTCAACGGCAGCAACCCGAAGTTGATCAGGTTCTGCCAGTGGATGCGTGCGTAGTCCTTGGCGAGGACCAGGCGGAGCCCGAGGTAGCGGGGCGCCAGCGCCGCGTGCTCCCGTGACGAGCCCTGCCCGTAGTTCTTCCCCCCGACGACCGCGTGTCCGCCGGTCAACTCGATCCCGTTGGCCTGCCCCGGTTCGCGGACGTCGAGCGCCCGGTCGTGGTAGGTGCGATCCAGGATGTCGAACGCGAAGCGGCTGATGGCGGGGATGTTGGAGCGGTACGGAAGCACGCGCGTCCCCGCGGGGAGGATCTCGTCGGTCGAGACGTTGTCGCCGACCTTCAGCAGCACCGGGACCACGACGTGGTCCGGCAGCGGCTCCATCTCGGGTATCGACGCGATGTTGGGCCCCTTGCGGATCGCGACCTGGCGGGCCTGATCCCGAGGTGGCGGGCCGAGCAGCATCTCGGCGTTGAGGATGATCTCATCGGGTTCGTGGACCCGCGGGTAGGCCATCGCGAACTCGTCCTCGAGGTCGCGCGGGTCGGTGATCACACCCGTCAGCGCCGACGCGGTGGCCGTTTCGGGGCTGCACAGGTAGACCCTGTCCTCGCGTGTCCCCGTCCGCCCGGGGAAGTTCCGCGGCACCGTCCGCAAGCTGATGACGTCGGTGGCGGGCGCCTGACCCATCCCGATGCAGCCGTTGCACCCGGCCTGGTGGATCCGCGCCCCGGCATGCAGCAGCGACAGCAGGTGCCCGTCACGGGCCAGGTTCTCCAGGATCTGGCGGGAGGTGGGGTTCACGTCGAGCGACACGCGGGGGTGCACCTGACGCCCCGCCAGCCGACAGATCTCCGCGGCCACGGCGAAGTCGCGGTAGCCGGGGTTGGCCGACGAACCGACGTAGGACTGCGCGATGTCTTCACCGGCGACCTCGTGCACCGGGACGACGTTCCCGGGGCTGGTCGGCAGCGCGATCAGCGGCTCCAACTGCGACAGGTCGATCTCGTCGTGCTCGTCGTAGGTCGCGTCGTCGTCAGCAACGATCTCGGTGAAGTCGTCGGCGCGGCCCTGCTGTTCGAGGAAGCGGCGGACCTCGGCGTCCGCGGGGAACACCGTCGTGGTGGCGCCCATCTCCGCGCCCATGTTGGCGATCACGTGCCGGTCCATGCACGACAGCGCCGCGAGCCCCGGCCCGTAGTACTCGACGATCTTCCCGACGCCGCCATCCACGTCGTGTCGGCGGAGCATCTCCAGGATGACGTCCTTGGCCGAGACCCAGTCGGGCAGCTCCCCGACGAGCTTCACACCCCAGATCCGGGGCATCTTGATGCGCAGCGGCTCGCCGGCCATGGCCAGCGCGACGTCCAGACCGCCCGAACCGATCGCCACCATCCCGATCGCGCCAGCGGCCGGGGTGTGGCTGTCGGACCCGGCCATGGTCGCTCCCGGCTTGCCGAACCGCTCCTGGTGCACCGGGTGCGACACGCCGTTCCCAGGCCGGCTGTACCAGATCCCGAACCGCTCACAGGCCGACTTGAGGAACAGGTGGTCGTCGGGGTTCTTGTGGTCCTCCTGGATGACGTTGTGGTCGACGTACTGCGCGGACAGGTCCGTCTTGACGCGGTCCAGGCCCATCGCTTCGAGCTCGAGCATCACCAGGGTGCCGGTTGCGTCCTGTGTCAGCGACTGATCGATCCGGATCCCGATCGGGTCGCCCGGCTGCATGTCACCTTCGACGAGGTGAGCCTGGATGATCTTCTTCGCGACGTTCAGACCCACGGTGTGGCCTTCCGTTCGCGAACGACGTCGGCCGTGACCCTATCAGCGGCGGTTGCACCCGACTTCCGGTGCGATCGCCGTCCGAGCGTTGAGGCGCTACAGCTTCTCGCGCAACCACGCGATGTCGGCCGACTGGTCCGCGGGGGAGTCGCCGGGCGTCTCGACGATCACGGGGGCACCCGCTTCGCGGACAGCGGCCACCAGCAGCTCCGGTTCGATGCGGCCCCGGCCCAGGTTCTCGTGACGGTCCCGGCCCGATCCGGCCGGGTCCTTCGAGTCGTTGCAGTGGACCAGGTCGATGCGACCGATCAGCTCCTTGACCCGTTGCACCGCCGTGGACAGGTCCTCACCTGCCGCGTGGGTGTGGCAGGTGTCGAGGCAGAAGCCCAGCGGCACGTCCAGGTCGGAGATGGCTTCCCATAGCCGGCCGAGCACGTCGAAGTGGCGACACATCGCGTTCTGACCGCCGGCGGTGTTCTCGATGAACACCGGCACGTCCGTCTCGAGCTGCTCGAGGGCCTTCCGCCACCGCGCGAAACCCAGGTCGGGTTGCTCTTCGAGCTCACAGTGTCCGCCGTGGACGATCACCGCCTCCGCGCCGATGGCCGCAGCCGCGCTGCACGTCTCCTGCAGCAGCTTCCGCGAGGGGTGTCGCACCCGGGGGTTGGTCGCCGGGATGTTGATCAGGTACGGGGCGTGGATGTACACGGGGACGTCGGAGGCGACCAGCTCGTCGGCGTCGTCGCGGGTCTTGGGGATGCGCCACCCTTTGGGGTTGCTGAGGAAGAACTGGACCGCGTCGGCGCCGCGTTCGGCGGCCGCACGCAACGGGGACTTCGACCGGACGTGGGCACCGACACGCATGCGCTCACCCTATCGGGGCGGGGATGTGGCCTTGGCCGCCGTGGAGGACGCGGTGGCGCGGACGCGGTGGCGCGCGGCCTGGAGCGCTGCTGCTGTCCGCCACGTCGGCGTGCACCGCGCCCGTCAGCTCGCTTCGACGGGGCGCCAGCGCTGTGGGAGGATGCCCGCTCCGTGCGGCCCGCACCAGGAGGTTCCGCGTGCAGTTCGCCCCGCACACCGCCGAAGACGTCGCCCGCATGCTGGACGTGCTCGGCCTCGAGTCGCTCGACGACCTGTTCGCCCACATCCCCGACTCGGTCCGCGCTCGAGGCGCGATCCACCTGCCCGATGCGCTGTCCGAGGATGAGGTCGTCCGACGCATGCAGGGCTACGCGCGACGCAACGACGCAGACCTGGTCTGTTTCGCCGGCGGGGGCGCATACGACCACTACGTCCCGGCGGTGATCCCCGCGATCCTGTCGCGTGGGGAGCTGTACACCAGCTACACCCCGTACCAACCGGAGGTCAGCCAGGGGGTGCTGCAGGCGCTGTTCGAGTACCAGACGGTGATCTGCCAGGTCACGGGGCTGGAGGTGAGCAACGCGTCGTTGTACGACGGGGCGTCGGCGGCTGTCGAGGCCGTCAACATGGCGATCGGCGCCACCGGCTACTCGCGCGTCGTCCTGGCCGGAGGGGTGCCACCGGCCACAGCGCAGGTGATCCGGACCTTCGCCCATCCTCGCGGCCTACACGTCACCGACGCGCCGCTGGGACGCGACGGGCGGAGCGAGGTCGCGGATCTGCCGCAGGCGACCGCCGCCTACGTCCTCGCGCAGCCCAACCACCTCGGCGTGATCGAGGACGTCCGGGCGCACGCGGCGGCCGCGCAGGCGGTCGGCGCGCGCCTGGTGGTGGCCTACGACGCGACCGCGGCAGGGCTGCTGCCACGCCCCGGTGATCAGGGTGCCGACCTGGTGGTCGGCGACGGTCTGCAGCTGGGCAACGGCCTGAACTTCGGGGGACCGTCGTTCGGCTTCCTCGCCGCGCGCCTGGCCGACGTGCGCCGCTTGCCCGGCCGCCTGGTCGGCGAGACCGTCGATGTGCGCGGCACGCGCGGGTACGTGCTGACGCTGCAGGCGCGCGAGCAGCACATCCGGCGCGAGAAGGCCACCAGCAACATCTGCACCAACCAGACCCTGAACGCCCTGGCGGGGTTGCTGTACCTGGTGTGGCTCGGACCGCGGGGTCTGGCCGAGCTCGCCAGCAGCTGCTTGCAGCGCGCCCACCACCTCGCGCGCCGGCTCGCAGCCGTCGAGTCGGTGCGGCTGGCGGTGTCCGCCCCGTTCTTCAAGGAGTTCGCGCTGCGGGTGCCCGGCGATCCGGCGACGTTCGTGGAGCGCATCGCTGACCAGGGCTACCTGATCGGACCGGTCATCGAAGCTGGTGCGGCCAACGGCGCGGTCCTCGTCGCGGCCACCGAGCGGCGGACCGCCCAGGAGGCCGACGGACTGGTGCAGGCGGTCAGCCGGGTCGCCAAGGAGGTCGCGTGATGCTCTTCGGGGACCGCACCGCCACGGAGCCGTTGATCTTCGAACGGTCGTCGCCGGGCCGGCGAGCCGCCACCCTGCCGGCCCTCGACATCGACGAGCGGCCGGTGGAGGAGCTGCTCGCCGGTGTGGAGCTGGCCCCAGCTCCGACACCGTTGCCGGAGGTCAGCGAGCGTGAGATCGTCTCGCACTACACCCGTCTGTCGCAGCGCAACCACGGCATCGACCTCGGCTACTACCCGCTGGGCTCGTGCACCATGAAGTACAACCCGAAGGTGTCCGAGCGGGTGGCTGCGCTGCCGGGCTTCGCGGCGCTGCACCCGGCGACGCCGGCGTCGCGCGCCCAAGGGACCCTCGCGGTGCTGCACGAGGTCGAAGCCCTCGTCTGCGAGCTGACGGGGATGCACGCCGCCACCCTGCAGCCGTCGGCCGGCGCCCAGGGCGAGCTGGTCGGGCTAATGATCATGCGCGCCTACCACGAGGACCGTGGCGGTCCCCGCAGACGCGTGATCATCCCCGACTCGGCCCACGGGACCAACCCCGCGTCGGTGACGCTCGGCGGCTACGAGACGGTCACGGTCCCCTCTGACGACCGCGGACAGGTCGACGTGGACGTCCTGGCCGACCTCGTCGACGACGACGTCGCAGGGCTGATGCTCACCAACCCCAACACCCTGGGACTGTTCGAGACATCGATCGAGCGGATCGCCGAGCTGCTGCACGCCGCCGGGGCGCTGCTGTACTACGACGGGGCGAACTTCAACGCCATCCTCGGCCGGGTGCGCCCGGGCGACATGGGGTTCGACATCGTCCACCTGAACGTGCACAAGACGTTCGCGACGCCGCACGGCGGCGGTGGCCCCGGCGGTGGACCCGTCGGGGTGGCCGAGCGGCTGGCCCCCTACCTGCCGGGCCCCACCGTCGCCCGCCGCGACGATGGCACGTACGGCTGGGAGGTGCCCGCGCGGTCGATCGGGCGGGTCCACGGCTGGTACGGCAACGTCGCGATCATGATCCGTGCGTTGACGTACCTGCTGGCGCACGGTGGTCAGGAGCTGCGTCGCGTCTCGGAGTTGGCGGTGCTCAACGCCAACTACCTCGCCGCCCGGGTCGAGGCCAGCTACCGCCTGGCCTTCGGAAGCCGGCCGATGCACGAGTTAGTGGTGGTGCCACCCGATGGGCTGGACAACATGGATCTCGCCAAGCGGTTGATCGATCTGGGGTTCCACCCCCCGACCGTGTCGTTCCCGCTGATCGTCCCCAACTGCTTCATGGTGGAGCCGACCGAGACCGAGACGCCCGAGACCCTCGACGCGTTCGCCGACGCCATGCTGCAGGCGGTCGATGACGCTCGCCACCGTCCCGACGTGGTCGGGCACGCGCCGGCCACAACGCCCGTCGGGCGCCTCGACGAAGCCCGTGCGGCGCGCAACCTGCGTCCGCGGTGGCAGCCGGATGGACCCGACGGGCAGGACGCGCACGAGGTCGCCGCGGGACGGCGCCGCAACGCCCCCGGCTGAGGCCGCGACCCACCCACACGTGCACAGCGCCGGCCGCGAGCAGCGCGTCGTCGGCGTCTGCGCTGTACCGGGAGGAGGCGTAGGCTTGCGCGGTCGAGTGCCGGGCGCGTGAGGCGATCAGCGAGGACGCGGTGGCGGAGGGTGGGGCGACGGTCACCCTGGTGATCGTCGATGACAACGCGGGTATCCGCACGCTGCTGCGGGCACTGGCCAGGCGTGATCCGCGCTTGGACGTGGTGGGCGAGGCAGAGCACGGCGCCGAGGCGATCGATGTGGTGCGCCGTTTCCAGCCCGACGTGGTGATCCTCGACGTGATGATGCCGGTGATGGACGGGTTGGAGGCGATCCCCGGGATCCTGGAGGCCTCACCCCGCACACGGATCGTGATGTACTCGGCCTACGCCGAGTCCCGCGACGAGGCGATGCGGCGAGGAGCCCACGGCTGGTGCCTGAAGGGTGAGCCGTGGGACACGATGTCGGACATCATCTTCGCGCAGATCGAGGTGCGTGACGGGACGGCCCCGGCCTGACCGGGCTGGCCAACTCCAGCCACCGCAGCAGCGTCCGTGCGCCCGTCCCTGTCCCACCCTGGGGGAGGTGGTAGCGGGCGGTCTCCGCCCACGCGGACGGTATGTCCAGGTGGACCCACGGCACCCCACGGACGAACCGGCGCAGGAACAGCGCCCCCATGGTCGCCCCGGCCCGGTCGTCGTGGTCCCCGTCTCCGGTGTTGTTGAGATCTGCGACATCCGAGTCGAGGTTGTCCTCGAGTTCCGTCCACATCGGCAGACGCCAGGTGGCCTCACCCGCCGCCTCGGCCGCGGCGAGCAGCTGGCGGAGCAGATCCTCGTCGTCGCCGAACGCGGCGGTGGCGCGCCGTCCGACCGCGTGCGCCGCCGCGCCCGTGAGCGTGGCCACGTCGACCACGCCGTCGAGGTCGTGCTCGACGGCGTACGCCAGCGCATCTGCCAGGACCAGCCGGCCCTCCGCGTCGGTATCGAGCACCTCGACCGTGGTGCCGTCGCGCGTCGTCACCACGTCGCCTGGGCGCTGCGCGCGTCCCGACACGGCGTTCTCCGCCAGCGCGCAGACGCCGACGACCTCGACGGCGACGTTGAGGTCCGCCAGCGCAGCGCACGTCGCGATCACGGCTGCGGCGCCAGCCATGTCGGCCTTCATCGCCGGCATCCGGTCGGCGGGTCGTTTGAGGTTGAGCCCGCCGGTGTCGAACACGATGCCCTTCCCCACCAACGCGATCCGAGCGACCGCTCCGTCGGGGCGGTAACGCAGGACCAGCAGGCGCGGCGGGCGCTCCGCACCCTGTCCGACGGCGAGGATCCCGCCGCAGCGTTCCTGTTCCAGCCGCCTCTCGTCCCAGCTCTCGACGTCGCAGGTCCCACCGGCCACCTCGGCGGCGCGGCGGACCAGGTCTTCCGGGCCGAGCTGCCCAGCGGGGGTGTTGACCAGGTCGCGGGTCGTGCACTGGGCGGCGGCGTGCACCTCCGCCCGGCGCAGCAGGTCCGTGGCCTCGTCGGCGAACGCGGACGGGACGGCCAGATCGACGCGGCGCAGCCGCGGCGGCCTCGACCGGCGGTACCCCTGGTAGCGGTACGCGCCGAGGAGCACCCCCTCCGCCACGGCGCGGAAGGCCTCCTCGGTCGGGTGGACGAGCGGCAGGGTGGTGGTGATGTCGTCGACCTCGGCGCCGATCGCCCGCGTCAGCGCCCCGCCCGCGCGGCGCAGCGCCTCGTCGCTGAGCGCGTCCATCCGGCCCAGTCCGACCAGGACGAGCCGTTCGACGCCCAGACCCGGCGCGCCGAGGCTGCGGACATCGCCGAGCGCGCCGGTGAAGCCGGCATCGCGCGGCACGCCGTCCAAGCCGACCGCCCGCAGCGCCGCTTCGGCGCCGGGCGCCTCGATGTCGCCCTTGAACACCGGAACGGCCAGAGCTGCGGTGCGGGCCGCCAGGGGATCGTCGGTGGTGGCGCGGAGCGCCGGCAGCGTGGCCACGGCTCACCTCCCGCCTCTGCGTGAGCCTACACTGGGGCACGTGACCGCCGACCCGCGACCCCCCGCGACCGCCGCGGTGGGCGAGGTTCTGCGCGAGCACGGCTACCGCCTCACCCAGCCGCGCCAGCTGGTGTGGGACGTGCTCCGCGACGCGGGCGACCACCTGACGGCTGAGGAGATCGCCGACCGCGTCCAGCGCCGCAGCTCGGGGATCAACCTGGCGTCGGTGTACCGGTCGCTGGCGCTGTTGTCCGACCTGGAACTGGTCCGGGAGTCACGTCTGGGGGAGGGCGGTGCGGCGCGGTGGGAGCTGGCTCACCCCGACGAGCACTTCCACCTGGTGTGCGAGCGCTGCGGCGACGTCGCCCACCACGTCGGCAGCCTCGTGGAACAGGTCCGCCAGCACCTGTCGGCTGGGCACGGGTTCCACGTCGACTCGGTGGAGCTCGTCGTGACCGGTCGATGCGCCGAGTGCGCCCCGTGACGCTCACGGCCGCTGCCGCCCGCGCGGCCCGATCCGCTCCAGCGTGTCCCGTCTCACCCACTCCGATCGGCGCGGCGCACGGCCGGCGAACGCCATCCACCTGAGAACGGTTCGCAACAGGCGCTAGGCTGTGTTGCGAACTGGTCGCAGGAGGGGTCGTGATCCGGGTGACCGCCGCGCTGGTGGCGGCGATCCTGCTGCTGGTGGCCTGCGGCGCCGCCGGCGGGGGCCCGTCCCGCGATCGGCTGTTGGTCGTCACCACGGTCGCGCCGATCACCGACATCGTGGCGCAGGTCGCCGGCGACGACGTCGAGGTCCGTGGCCTGGTGCCGGAAGGTGTCGACAGTCACACGTTCGAGCCGTCGCCCAACGACGCCCGGCTACTGGCCGAGGCGGATGCCATGATCGCCAACGGCCTCTTCCTGGAGGAGCCGTCGCTGGAGCTCGCCCGATCGAACCTGTCGGATGCCGCCCCGATCGTCGCGCTCGCCGAGCGGACCATCGACCGCGACGAGTGGATCTTCGACGCGTCGTTCCCTCGCGAGCAGGGCCGCCCCAACCCGCACCTGTGGACCGATCCGCGGCTGGCGCGTGCGTACGCTGGCCACGTCCGCGATGTGCTGAGCGAACTCGACCCCGACCGCGCCGAGGGCTACGCCCGGCGCTTCGAGGTCTTCGCGGACACTCTGGACCGTCTCGACGCCGCGATCGCCCGGGCGTGGTCCACCGTCCCGCCCGTCCACCGCAAGCTCGTGACGTACCACGATTCGTGGCCGTACTTCGCGCGCCGCTACGGCATCGAGGTGGTCGCGGTGGTCCAACCCGTCGACTTCTCGGAGCCGTCCGCGCGGGAGGTCCGCGACGTGATCGACCGCGTCCGGTCGGCCGGCGTCCCGGCGATCTTCGGGTCAGAGGTGTTCCCCTCGCCGGTGCTGCGGCGGATCGCCGAGGAGAGCGGCGCTCGGTACGTCGACGATCTGCGAGACGACGATCTGCCGGGCGTGCCCGGCGACCCGGAGCACTCGTACGTGGGGATGATGGTGGCCAACGTCCGGACGATGGTCTCGGCTCTGGGCGGCGACCCCGCCGCCCTCGACGCGTTCGACCCCGCGTCGTGAGCACGACCCCCGCGGTCGAGCTGCGCGGAGCCGACTGTGGTTACCGCGGAGTCACCGTCCTGGCCGACGTCGACCTGTGCGTCCAGCCGGGCGAGTTCCTCGGCGCGGTCGGTCCGTCCGGGTCGGGCAAGACGACCCTCATCCGGGCGTTGACCGGCCGCTGCGACGTCGACGGCACGGTCCACGTCTTCGGCCGTCCGGTCGATCCGCGCCGCCCGAGCGTGCGCCTGGGCTACGTCCCCCAGGTCGGCAACGTCGATCTGGCGTTCCCGATCAGCGTCCGCGAGATCGTCCTGCAGGGGCTCGGGGATCGCGGCAGCCCCCTCCCGCGTGGACGCGCCGCCGATCGTCGTGCGGTCGGCGACCTGCTGGAGCGACTACACATCGGCCAGCTGAGCGGGCGGCCGCTGGGGGAGCTGTCCGGTGGGGAGCTGCAGCGGACGTTCCTGGCACGCGCGCTGATCGGCCGCCCCCAGCTGCTCCTGCTCGACGAGCCCACGTCCGGCGTGGACCTCAAGACCCGCCACGACGTGCTGCACCTGCTGGGGGAGCTGCACGAGCAGGGCATGACGATCGTGCTGACCACCCATGACCTCAACTTCGTCGCGGCGCACCTACCGCGGATCGTGTGCCTTGCCGGCCGGGTCGTGGCCGACGGGGCGCCGGCCGAGGTGTTCCGCCCCGACGTGATCCGGGCCACGTACGGTGCCGAGGTGAAGGTGATCGCCGACCACGGCTTGGTGTTCGTCGCCGACCCCACCCACCTGCTGACCCCCCGCAGCCACCACGACCCCCACGACCACCGCCTCGCTCCGGTCCCGGGTGAGCCGTGAGCTGGCTGACCGGCCCGCTGTGGGACTACGCGTTCTTCCGTGACGCGTTGGCGGTCGCGATCCTCGCCGGCGCGATCGCCGGGGCGCTCGGCGCGTACGTGGTGGTGCGGCGCATGTCCTACATCGCCCACGGCTTGTCGCACGCGGTCCTCGGCGGCGCGGCCGTGGCGGGGGCGCTCCACGTCAACGTCCTGCTGGGCGCCGGGGTCTGGGCGTTCGTGTCGGCGCTGCTGATCGAGCGGGTCGCTCGCCGGCGCGGGCTGTACGCCGACACCGCGATCGGGATCGTCACCACCGCCTCGTTCGCGATCGGTGTCGCGGTGATCAGTGCGGCGGGGCGGTGGCAACGCAACCTCGAGAGCTTCCTGTTCGGCAACGTCCTGGGTGTCGACAGCACCGACATCGTCCTGGCGGTCGCCGTCGCGGTCGTGGTGGCGGCGGTCGTCATCGCGCGGTACCGCCCGCTGCTGTTCGTGACCTTCGACCGGGAGGTCGCCGCCATCCACGGCGTCCGGGTCGACCGCTACGAGGTGCTGTTCGCGCTGCTGCTGACCGCCGGGGTGGTCGCGTCGATGCGGGTGCTGGGGGTCCTGCTCGTCGCCGCGGCCGTGGTGATCCCCCCGGCGACCGCCCGGGTGCTCACCGACCGCTTCGAGGTGCTCGTCCCGCTCGGGGCGGCGCTGGGAGCGGGATCCGCTGTCCCTGGCCTGTACCTGTCGTGGTACGCGGGCATCGCGTCGGGGGCAGCGATCGTGCTCGTCCAGGCCGGGATGCTCGCGGTGGCCGCCGCCGTCCGCGCGGGACAGGATCGGCGACGCCCCCGGGGGCGCCAGAGGTCGCCGGCCGGGGCGGTCGCCACCTGAACGACTACAGGCCCAGGTCCAGCTGCGTGGGCGGTGGCGGGGAGGGTCCGGCGCTCGGCCCGACGGTGGTCAGCGGCGCGTCGTTCCGTGCGGGGCGGGCAGCGACGCGCCGGGCACGGCGGGGGGAGGCTGCGACGCCGCCGTGCCGCTCGATCAGGGTGGCGACCAGGTCGGCGATACGGGCCTGCTCGCGCTTGGGGGCGTAGGAACGTGGGTAGAGGCGTCGGTAACGCTCGACCAGGTCGGGACGGTGGGTCTCCAGCCAGGGCAGGAACTGCTCCTTCACCCCTGGGCGGAGGTGCAGCACGATCGGGGAGATCGACCGCGCCCCGGCCTGAACGCACGCTGCGACGACCGCTCCCAGCTGCTCCGGGGCGTCGGAGACCCCCGGGATCACCGGCGCGACCAGCACCCCGGCACCGATCCCGGCCTCGTGCAGGGCCGCCACAGCCTCGACCCGGCTGGTCGGGTGGGGGGTACCCGGCTCGGTCGCGCGCCACACGGCGTCGTCGAGCGTCCCGATCGAGAAGTTGATCGCCACGTCGGTGCGCTCGTGGGCGTCGCGGATCAGGTCGAGGTCGCGCAGGACCAGCGATGACTTGGTCAGGATCGAGAACGGGTTGGCGTGCTCGGTCAGGACCTCCAGCACTCCCCGCGTCAGGCGGTAGCGACCCTCGGCCCGCTGGTAGGGGTCGGTGTTGGTCCCCATCGCGATGTGCTCGCCTGACCAGCGGCGTGGGTGGATCTCGGTGCGGAGAGCGTCGGCAGCGTTGACCTTGACCACGATGACCCGCTCGAAATCCCTCCCGGCGTCGAGGTTGAGGTACTCGTGTGTCGGCCGGGCGAAGCAGTAGACGCACGCGTGGGAGCAGCCCCGGTAGACGTTGATCGTGTACCGGAACGGCACGCGTGAGGCGGCCGGGACCTGGTTGATGATCCGCTTCGCGCGGACGTGGATGAACTCCAGTCCGGCGAACTCCGGATGACGGACCCGTTCGGCGGCGTCTGCGAACAGCGGCAGCTGCGGCCCCTGCCGGCCCACCGGCTCCCACCGCAGCTGCTGGCGTTCCGCGTCGTGCTCCACACCCACAGCCTAGTCGAACGTACGTTCACGCGGCGGTCCGGGTCCGTCCGCCACGCCGGGTCCGCGACGTCAGTCGAGGAAACCGTGCTCGCGCAGCCAGTCCTCGGCCACCGCCGAGGGATCCTCCTTCTCGACCTCGACGCGCCTGTTCAGCTCGGTCAGGCCCTCGGTCGTGATCTGCGCGGTGATGGAGTTCACCCGCTCGCGCAAGTCCTCGCCGTACGCATCCAGGATCTCGTCGCGGACGACCGGGACGATGTTCTGTGGGAGCTGCAGGTCCTTGTCGTCCTCGAGGAGCACGAAGTCGTTCGCCGCGACCACGCCCTGCGTGGTGAACAGGTTGGCTGCGTCCACCTCACCGCGCTTGAGCGCTGCGACCGTGACGGGACCGCCGACGTCGAGCTCCTTGAACTCGACGTCCAAGCCGTACACCTCCCGCAGGCCGCGGAGACACGACAGACGCTCGGGGCACTCCGGCCCACCGCCGAACGTGATCGTCCCCGGCACCTTCGCCAGGTCGCTGATCGTCTCCAGGTCGTGCTGCTCGGCGAACTCCCGCGTCACCGCCACCGCGTCGACGTCCTGCGCCGACGCCATCTGTAGCGCTGTGACGCCCTCATCGCGGTACGCCTCCTGCAGCGCGTCGTAGACCTCCTGCTCATCGCGGAGCTCGACCTGCTCCCCCTGACGGTGGAAGCGGAGCGCGTTCCCGGTGTACTCGACGATCATGTCGATGTCGCCTCTGGCGAGGGCCGGCTGGGTCACCTCCCGCGAGCCGATCCCGTGCTTGGTCGCGACCGGATAGCCGTGTGCGTCCAGCCCCTGGGCGTAGATCTCGGCGAGGATCTCGCTCTCCGGGAAGTTGAACGACCCGATGTCGATCGTCGGGCCCTCCTGTTGAGCCGGCGGGCTCTGGCCGTCGCCGCCCGGGGTTGCATCGCTCCCGCCGCCACCGCACGCGGCCAGCAGCGCCGCGACGGCCGCCAGTGGGATGATCGTGGTCCGCCAGTGTGTGTACCGACGCATCATGGTCCGCCTTCGGTCGAGAGAGACAACGTCGCTCAACACTACCGTGGTAGTAGAAGTCGGAGGCTGAACGCCGAGGTGTGACGCCCGCGAGTGTCACGTTCAGACCGCTCGGGCGGTGTGGGCCACCGATCCCGCGCTGGTGCGTTGGATGCCGGTGGGGACCGCCGCCCGCTCCAGCAGATCGAACAGCCGCTCCGTCACCAGGGCCACGCCCGCGATCAGGACGATGCCACCGAGCATCTCGGCGAAGTCGCGCTGGTAGAACCCGTCGATGACGTACCGACCCAGGCCGCCGCCGGCGACCAGGGCCCCGATCGGCGCCGTCGCGACGATCTGCACCGCTGCGACCCGCACAGCTGCGAGGATGACTGGCGAGGCGAGCGGTAGCTCGACGTGCAGCAGGACGTCGCGTTCACGCAGACCCATCCCGCGCGCAGCTTCGACGGCGGCCCGGTCAGCATCGCGGACCGCGGTGTAGGCGTTGGTGAACATCGGGTGGAGGCCGACGAGGAAGAGGGCCACGAACGTGGGCCAGTACTCCATCCGCAACCCCAGCGCCAACGTGATCAGGAGGGCGATCACCAGCAGCCCCAGCGTGGGGATGGCTCGGCCGAGGTTGGCGATCGCGGCGGCGATCGTCCCGCCGCGCCGCGCGTGTCCGGTCACGACGCCGGTGGGGATAGCCAGAGCTGCGGCTGCGACGATCGCGGGGAAGGCCACCTGCGCATGTTCCAGGAGCCGCGTGGGGATGCCCTGCCGTCCGGCCCAGTTCGCTGGATCGACCAGCCACCGCAGCACCTCGAGGAACATCACGCAGCCCCGCCGCGGCGTGCCCACGGGGTCAGCGCACGCTCGATGCCCAGAAGCAGGCCGTCGAAGGCGACCGCGAGCAGGAAGGACAGCACCGTCCCGACCATCAGCGGCGTGAGGAACCAGCGGCGCAACCCGTCGAAGATGAAGTGTCCCAGCCCGCCCAGAGCGATCAGCCCGGTGATGGTGACGAGCCCAACCGTCGTCACGGTCGCGATGCGCAGGCCAGCGACGATCACCGGCACGGCCAGCGGCAGCTCGATCTCCCACAGCAGCCGCGCACGGCTGTATCCCATCCCCACCGCCGCCTCGCGGACGTCGGTGGGGACGGCGTCCAGCGCGGCCACCGTGTTCCGCACCAACATGATCAGGGTGTAGGCGACCAAGCCGATCTCAGCCGTCAGGATGCTCAGCCCGGTGAACGGGACCAGAGCGGGGAACACCGCGATCGACGGGATCGTGTACAGCACGCTCGTCGCCGCCGTGATCGGGCGGTAGGTGCGTCGGAACCGCACCGCGAGGATCGACAGGACCAGAGCGATGGCGAACCCGATCGTCACCGCGATCACCGTCAGGAGGACGTGCTCGACGAGTCGATCCCAGATGTCGCCGCGGTGGCGGGCGATCCACGCCCAGTCGATCGTCCACTCGATCAGGCCGGCGCCCTGGGCCGCGAGCGTCACGCGAGCAGCTCTCGACTGATCTGGTCGACGAAGAGCATCCCGACGTAGCGGTCGTCGTCGAACACGACGGCCACGTGGTTGCGGGTGTGGATGATCGCGTCGAGCGCGCGACGCAGCGTCGCCGACGCCTCGACCCACACCCGGAAGTCGTGCGTGTGGTGTTCGCCGATCGGGCGGCCGGGTTCCAGGTCGTGGCCCCACATCCAGCCGCGGAGTCGGTCGCCGTCCAGGACCCCGACCCAGTCCAACCCGTGATCGGCCATCACCTGCTTGGCGTCGTCGATCGAAGCGGCGGCATCCACGACCGGGCCGCGGACGAGGTCCACATCTGCCAGACCGATCAACGACAGCCGTTTCAGGCCGCGTTCCTCACCGAGGAAGTCCTGCACGAACGGGCTGGCAGGGTCGCGCAGGATCTCCGCGGGCGTGCCGTACTGCTCCAGGACGCCGCCGATGTTCAAGATGGCGATCCGATCACCCAGACGGATCGCCTCATCGATGTCATGGGTGACGAACACGATCGTCTTGTGCAGTGACGCCTGCAACTGCAGCAGCTCATCCTGCAGCCGGGTGCGCACGATCGGGTCGACCGCCCCGAACGGCTCGTCCATCAGCAGCACCGGTGGGTCGGCTGCCAGAGCGCGGGCAACGCCGACCCGTTGGCGTTGACCGCCCGACAGCTCCGACGGGTAGCGGTCGGCCACGTCGGCTGGCAGGTCCATCACCTCTACCAGCTCCTGCACCCGCCGGCGGATGCGTTCCTCGTCCCAGCCGAGTAGACGCGGCACGGTGGCGATGTTGCGGGCGACCGTCTGGTGGGGGAACAAGCCGATCTGCTGGATGACGTACCCGACCCCGCGTCGCAGCTCGTGCGGCGGGAGGGTCGTCACATCGCGCCCGCCGACCTCGATGGTCCCCGACGACGGATCGATCAGACGGTTGATCATCTTCAGCGTGGTGGTCTTCCCGCACCCGGAGGGACCGACCAGCACGACGATCTTCCCGGCAGGGATGTCCAGGCTGAGGCGCTGCACCGCCGCTGAGTGACTCCCGGTGAAGCGTTTCGTGACCTGCTTCAGCCGGATCATGGCGTCGCTCACCGCGAGCCGATCGCCTCGTACGCCGCTGCGGTGACGACCCCGTAGAGCATGTGCGGGATGATGTCCGACACCCACCCGGACACACCCCACTGGCGTGGATCGGTCACGTCCAGCGTGCTGGCGGGGACGTCACTGCCTGCCATGGCTGCCAGACCGAGCGCGACGCCCGCAACCGGGACGGGGACCTCGGTGGTCCGTGGCCGGACGACCCCGTACACCGCCCCGATGCCGATCCCGGTCACGTAGCCCAGGAGCGCCCCCAACCCTTGGCTGCGGTTCTTCGCGGTCTGGTCGTCGCCTCGAGGGGCGAGGTCCGCCCCTGCCTCATCGGCGAGCCGCTGAGCGGTCTGCGCGGGGACCTTGCTGGACGGTCTTCCCCGCACCGCCATGTCCAGGTAGGTCACGACGTTGAGCGCGGCTGTCCCGGCGGCTCCAGCGAGGATCCCCCGCTGTAGGTCCGTCGCGATGGTCACTGCGTGCTCCTTGGAAGATGCTTCAGCTGCTCTCCGCGGCGACGACCAGGTCGTCACCCGCCGTCGTCGTCCGGTACAGATGATGGCGTCCGGTGAGGAACGCCAGCCCGTACAGCAGGCCCGCCGCCACCAGCAGCGCACGGTAGCCCACGACGATGGCGCCGTACTCGAGCAGCCCGCCGAGCATCGCGCCGAGCAGGTTCGCGCCGAACGCGGTCGTGGAGGCGCCGACGTGCTTGAAACGCTGCGCGAACACCAGGTTGGCCAAGAAGATCGGAGCGAACGCCAACGTCGACGCCGCCGCGAACCGCGTGACGGGTTCCAGCTCCAACAACACGTGCTGCGGCACGGCGAGTGCGATCCCGAAAGCCGCGGCCAGCGCGACGTACAGGCGCGCAGGAGCACGGAACCGGACGCGTTTGGCCACCTCGATCGCGAGGTAGACCGCGAGCAGCACGCCGGTGAACACCAGCGCGTTGACGAACCACGTCGTGCCGAAAAGCAAAGCGAACTGCACGACGTACATGGTCTCGAGGAGCAGGAACGCCGCGCCCATGAAGAACAGGTCGAGGTAGCGCCCCACTGTCCGAAGCGGACCGCCGGCCACGCGCACCGCCGCGACCGAGGCGGCCAGGATCAGCGCCAGGGCGAACAGGTACATGCCGGGCAGGCGCCGGGTGCGCAGGTACAGGAACGGTCGATCGTCTTGGACCGGCGGCGGCGCGGCGTCCGCGCCCGCCCAGAAACTCGGGCAGCGCAGCACCGTGGGATCATCGCTGGCGGTCAGGAGCGCCAAGCCGACCTCGCTGCCGACCGCGTCGATGCACGGTGGCTGGCCGAACGACTCGTGCAACGTCCGCGCGAGACGGTCGATCAGCCACCCCTGACGGTAGTAGTTGTACATGGCGAACACCCCGCCGGGCGCGAGGTGGGCGCGGGCTTCGTCGATCGCTTCGCGGGTGAACAGGTAGCTCTCCAAGCGCAGCGAGGACTGGCCCGAGACCAACGTCAGCGAGTCCGGCAGTGCGAACAGGATCAGGTCGTAGCGGCGGTCGGTGCGTTCCAGGAACGCCCGTCCGTCATCGACGTGCACGGTCACGCGGTCGTCGTGGTAGGGCCGGTCGGGGTGCAGGTCGCGGCCCAGCTGCTGCAACCGAGGGTCGATCTCCACCGCGTCGACGCGTTCGGCACCCTCCGCCAGCGCGATGGCGACGTCGGATCCGTTCCCCGCCCCGACCACGAGGACGTCGCGGGGTGCGGCTCCCAGGCGCCGCTCGTACGGCAGGAAGTAGATCGGCTCGAGTTCTCGTCGTAGCGCCGTCGACTCGATCGCCTGGTGCGGGATGCCGTTGACGTCGACGCGTACCTGCTCGTTCTCCCCGGATCCGAACCGGTGGGTCGTGATCTCGTAGTAGGGCGACCAGATGGTGTCGGGCGTGAACGTCTCGATGGCGAGGAACCCGACCAACGCCACGAGGGCGGTCATCTGCAGGGCTCCGGCGCGGCGGCCCAGCAGCACGACCAGCAGGACCGCGACCACCAGGCCCCAGCCCAGCGGAGGGGCGTGCAGGAACGACAGCACCGAGAACGCTGCGATCCCGAGGATGGCGCCGAGGATGTCGAGCCGGTACGCCTCGAGTGGCTCGAAGCGTTCGAAGACGCGCGCGACGCCTTCCGCGAGCAGCGCCATGACGGCGGCGGCAGCGGCGAACACGACCGGGAGCGTGACCCAGATCGGCAGACCGGACGCGTTGAAGCGCCCGAAGTACAGCACGTCGCTCCCGCTGCGGTCGATCTCGACGGGGAACACCGACACGAACGCGACGAGCGCCGCGAGCGCGACCGGTGCCCAGCGCAGACCGTCGCCCTCGCGGCGTGCGCGCAGGAACCCGATCCCGATCCCGAGGAACGATCCGAGGAGGATGAAGTTCGAGAAGTAGGACAGGTACATCACGTTCGCGCCGGTCCAGCGGATCAGCGCGAGCTCGGTCAGCAGCAGCGTGAAGCTGAGCAGGATGAGCCGGAGTCGGTCGCTCACGCGCTCAGTCGGCGGCCGACAGGTCGACCTCGTAGGCCTCCCACAGCAGGTCCGAGCCGCGCTGGCGGTGCCTGGCCGCCTGCCCGAGTAGTTCCAGCGCGTCGCGTCGCAACCGTTCGACCTCGTCGCTGTCGGGGATCGCCCCCCGGCACTGTGCCAGGAGCGCGTCGGTGGAGGCCGCGAGTTTACGGTGGTCTTGGCGCAGCCGCGCCACCGACGGTTCCAGGCGTGGCGCCTCCGTCAGGATCTGGTCGAACAGCCCGCCGGGCGCCTCGGTCTGGTCGGTGTGGTCGTCGAGGGTGGCGCGTAGACGGGTCAGCGCCGTTGCGACCAGGTCACGCCACGGCTCAGGCCGGCCGGCCGTGGCGGCGAGCGCCTGCTCGAGCTGAACGAGGGCGGCATGGAGCTGGCGCCGCCGGTGGCGGACCGGACCGAGTTCGGGGCGCGCGTCGAGCTGCATGGCTGGTCCCTTCCGGCCTGCTAAGTGAGCGACACCGACCGCCCCGTCGTCAAGTGCCAACTGCTCTGGTCGGTCGTCGTGGCCCGTGTGACGCTACTGCCTAGACTCGCGCCGCATCCGGCGAGGAGCTCACATGCGGGTCTGGACGGGGAAGCCCTACCCACTGGGGGCTACCTACGACGGGGTGGGAACGAACTTCTCGCTGTTCTCCGAGATCGCCGAACGGGTCCAGTTGTGCCTGTTCGACGACGACGGCGTCGAGACGCGGGTGGATCTTCCCGAGGTCTTCGGGTTCTGCTGGCACGGCTACCTACCCGACGTCGGCCCGGGCCAGCGGTACGGGTTCCGTGTGTTCGGCCCCTACGCCCCCGACGCCGGGCACCGCTGCAACCCCAACAAGCTCCTCCTCGACCCCTACGGCAAGGCCGTCGATGGCCAGGTGACGTGGAACGAGGCGGTGTTCGGGTACCGGTTCGGGCGGGAGAACGTGCGCAACGACGACGACAGCGCCCCGTTCATGCCGAAGTCGGTGATCGTCAACCCCTTCTTCGACTGGGGGAACGACTACCACCCGCAGACGCCGTGGCACGAGACGGTCATCTACGAGACGCACGTCAAGGGCCTGACGCGCCTGCATCCCGACGTCCCCGAGGACGTGCGCGGCACGTACGCCGGGTTGACCAGCGACGCGGTGATCGAGCACCTCAAAAGCCTCGGGGTCACGGCGGTGGAGCTGATGCCGGTCCACCAGTTCATCCACTCCGACCGGCTGCTGACCCACGGGCTGCGCAACTACTGGGGGTACGACTCGATCGGGTACTTCGCCCCGCACAACGAGTACGCCGCCAGCGCCCACGTTGGCGGGCAGGTGCAGGAGTTCAAGCAGCTGGTCAAAGCCCTGCACCGGGAAGGCATCGAGGTGATCCTCGACGTCGTGTATAACCACACCGCGGAGGGCAACCACCTGGGGCCCACGCTGAGCTTCCGGGGGATCGACAACGCCGCCTACTACCGGCTCGTCGACGATGACCCGCGCTACTACATCGACTACACCGGCACCGGCAACTCGATGAACATGCGCCATCCACACGTGCTGCAACTGATCATGGACTCGTTGCGGTACTGGGTCCTGGAGATGCACGTCGACGGGTTCCGCTTCGACCTCGCGGCGACCCTGGCCCGCGAGCTGCACGACGTCGATCGCCTGTCGGCGTTCTTCGACCTGATCCAGCAGGACCCGGTCGTCAGCCAGGTCAAGTTGATCGCCGAGCCGTGGGACGTGGGGCAGGGCGGGTACCAGGTCGGCAACTTCCCGCCCGGGTGGTCGGAGTGGAACGGCAAGTACCGCGACACCGTCCGGGACCACTGGCGCGGGGAGGAGGCCACGCTGGGGGAGTTCGCCAACCGGTTCACGGGGTCGTCTGACCTGTACGAGTCGTCCACCCGGCGACCGTTCGCGAGCATCAACTTCGTCACCGCCCACGATGGTTTCACGCTGCGCGACCTCGTTTCGTACAACCACAAGCACAACGAGGCCAACCAGGAGGGCAACCGCGACGGCGAGGATCACAACCGGTCATGGAACTGCGGGGTGGAAGGGCCGACCGACGATCCCGACGTCCTGGCGTGCCGGGCGAAGCAGCAGCGCAACTTCCTGGTCACGTTGCTGCTCTCGCAGGGTGTGCCGATGCTGCTGGGCGGAGACGAGATCGGCCGCACCCAGTACGGCAACAACAACGCCTACTGCCAGGACAACGCGATCTCCTGGTACGACTGGGAAGATGTCGACGAGCAACTGCTGGAGTTCTGCCGCTGGCTGATCGGGTTCCGCCACGAGCACCCGGTGTTCCGCCGCCGGCGCTGGTTCGAAGGACGCTCCATCCGCGGCACGCAGCTGTCCGACATCGGCTGGTTCCGGCCGGACGGGACCGAGATGACCGACGAGGACTGGCAGTCCGGGTTCGCCAAGTCGCTGGGAGTGTTCCTCAACGGCGCAGGGATCCCGAGCCCGGGTCCCCGCGGGGAGCGGATCGTCGACGACAGCTTCTACATCGTGTTCAACGGCCACAACCAGCAGCTCGACGTCGTGCTCCCCCCCGAGTGCGGAGGCGAGCGGTGGACCGTGGTGTTGGACACCAGACAGCCGGTCCCCGAGGAGGGCGAAGAGGTCAAGACGGGGGAGACGCTGACGGTGCCGGCCCGCTCCGTGGTCGTGTTGCAGCGGCAGGAGGAGGAGTGAGGCACCCCTTCTCACCGCCGGTCGCGCCGATGGAGGCGCGGACGCGGGAGGGGTGGCCGCAGGGACCGTACGCGTACGAGCCGAAGTGGGACGGCTTCCGGTGCCTGATCTGGTCGGCGGACGGCGGACAGCCCCGGCTCGACAGCCGCAACCAGAAGCCGCTGTTGCGTTACTTCCCCGAGTTGGAGGCAGCGGCTCGAGCGCTCCCCGAGGGCACCGTGGTCGACGGCGAGGTCGTGGTGGTCCGCGACGGCCGGCTCGATTTCGATGCCCTGTCGGAGCGCATCCACCCGGCCGACAGTCGCATCCGGACGCTGTCGCAGGAGACGCCCGCCGAGCTCGTCGCTTTCGACGTGCTGGCCACCCGCGGCCGTGACGTGCGTTCGGCACCGTTCCAGGAACGTCGGGACGCGTTGGAAGCGCTCTCCGCCGTGCTCGACCCACCATGGCACATGACGCCCTCAACGGCCGACCCTGTCATCGGCCGGCGCTGGTTCGACGAGTTCGAGTCGGCCGGCTGCGACGGCATCGTCGCCAAACGTCTCGACGGCCCGTACGTCGAGGGCAAACGAGACATGATCAAGATCAAGCACAGGCGGACCATCGACTGCGTGGTGGGTGGCTACCGCGTGCACAAGAACGGCCCGGGCGCCGGCGTCGGTTCGCTGCTGCTGGGGCTCTACGACGCTGCCGGCGAGATGCATTTCGTGGGGCACTGCTCGAACTTCTCCGACCAGGAGCGGGTCGCGCTGTACGAACGCCTGCAGCCGCTGCGGGTGGCGACCGGCGGGCCGTTCGGTCAGGACGCGCGGCGACCAGGTGAACCCAGCCGCTGGACCGGCGACAAGGACCTGTCGTGGGTGGCGTTGGAGCCACAGTTGGTGTGCGAGGTGTCGTACGGGCAGCTGACGGCGGGGCGGTTCCGCCACGCCACCCGGTTCGAGCGGTGGCGCCCCGACAAGGACCCTCGAGCGTGCACCATGGACCAGCTGGAGCGTCCGGAAGGCCCCAACTTCCACGACATCGTGATCGGGTGAGGCGTGACGAAGGACGCGACCTGGCTGGACGTGCCCGGCGGTCGGGTGCGCGTCACGAGCCCCGCGAAGATCATGTTCCCCGCGCAACGCTGGACGAAGCTCGACCTGGTCGAGCACTACGTCACCGTGGGGGAGGGAGCCCTGCGGGGGGTGTACGGGCGCCCGACCGTGCTCAAACGCTGGAACCGTGGCGTGGCCGGGGAGCCCTTCTTCCAGAAGCGTGCCCCCAAGGACAGCGACCACGAGTACGCGACGATCCGGTTCCCGTCGGGGCGTTCGGCCGACCTGCTGGTCCCCAGGACGGTGCGAGACATCATCTGGATGGTGCAGCTGAACTGCATCGACCTCAACCCGTGGCCGGTCCGCGCCGAGGACGTCGAGCACCCCGACGAGCTCCGCGTGGACCTCGATCCCACACCCGACGCGACCTGGCGGGACGTGCGAGCGGTGGCGCTGGTCTGCGGTGAGGTGCTCTCCGAACACGGGCTGGTGGGATGGCCGAAGACCTCGGGGTCGCGCGGCATGCACCTCAACGTCCGGATCGTCGCTGAGCGGTCGTTCACCACCGTCCGTCGTGCGGCCCTGGCCCTGGCCCGCGAGGTCGAGCGGCGATCGCCGGATCGGGCCACCAGCGCGTGGTGGAAGGAGGAGCGGCACGGGGTGTTCGTCGATTACAACCAGAACGCGCGCGACCGCACGGTGGCGTCGGCGTACTCGGTCCGCCCCACGGGATGGGTGTCGACGCCGCTGACGTGGGATGAGGTCCCCGACGCCGAACCGCAGGACTTCCCCATGGATCGGTTCCCCGAGCGCTGGACGCAGGTGGGGGACCTCACCGCCGGGATCGACGAGGCGACGGGGTCCCTCGACGGCCTGCTGGAGCTGGCGCGCCGAGACGAGGAGCAAGGGTTGGGCGACGCTCCGTGGCCGCCTCACTTCCCCAAGCAGGACGACGAACCCGCCCGGGTGCAGCCGTCACGTCGCCGCCCGAGCTAGGGTGCGCACGACCTCGTCGCCGGGCGACGGCGACGTCCCAGGACCGCGAGAAGGGGACCCCATGGCCGACCAGGACTTCGAGTACCACGAGCACGACAAGGTGGTGCACTCCCACCCCCACTACCACGTCACGCACAACCACAACCGGATGACCGGCGGGTTCGATCACCTGTACTCAGAGCACGAGCACGAGCACGACCATCCGGCGACCGCCCACGCTCACGTCGCCCACCAGGACTTCGACGCTGAGCACCGCGGGGAGGCCCACATCCACGACCACGGCGAGCCGGTCAAGACCCAGCGGGCCACCAAGAAGTCAGCGAAGAAGGCAGCCGCCAAGAGATCAGCCAAGAAGGCAACCTGAGCGCGCCTGCGGCCGTCAGCGGTTCAGGAGCCAGCGTAGCCCGGTGCTCACCGGCGGCGGGGCGTACTCCACCAGCGCCGACCGGACCCGCTTGAGCAGCCCGTTCTCGGCAGCGCTGTCCGTCCCGGCCTGTTCCTCGACGTTGGCCGCGTCATCGGCTGGCGGGTCCGCGTGCACCGGATGCGGGTGCGGTGCAGACGCAGAGCCGGTGACCGGCCCGCCGTCTGCCGGTCCGCCAGCTGACGGCGCGACCGCCGCCGGTGGCGGGGCGGTGACGTCCGGGCTCCACGCGACCGGCGGCCCACTCAGCAGGACCGAGTCGGCGTTTCCCGCACCCACGTCCCACGAGACCCCGCCGGGCAGTTCAGCCCCGTTGCCTCCGGCCACGATGGTGTAGGGCCCGTCGGCGCGGACGGTGACCTGCATCGCGTCCCAGGCGAGGCCGACCCGGACCCGTGCCGGCAGATCCGGGATCGTCTCCGGTCGCAGCCCGCCGTAGTAGGCCGCGAGGATGTCGTCGTAGGTCATCCCGCGTTCGGCCTTGCCGCGCGCCCCCCACTGGCTCATCCCCACACCGTGGCCCCAGCCTTTCCCGGTGATGACTGCTTCTTCGGCAGTGAGCGTGAACTCGAAGCGGCTCGACGGCAGCCCATCGGGGAGCGCCTTCCCGCTGGGTGTGCGTGGCGGGAACCGGTTGGGCAGCAGCCGCGGGCCCACCTCCGAGACCCACGCGCGGAACTTGCTGGCCGACAGCTCGACCACGTGCCCGTCGGCGCGGGTGGCGCGGACCTGGTCGACACGGGAACCGTCGCTTGGGATCCAGTCGAGCCGAGCCACCGGGACAGCTGCCGACAGGGACGTCCCGTTGGCGAACAGCCGGTCGAGCTCGACACGGGTGAGGCGGAGCTGCCAGCGGTGGTGGGGTGAGATCGCCTCGTCGGGGTCGGGGACACCGACGAGGTACGGGCGTGGCCCGGCCGTGCGGCCGTTGTTGCCGTAGACGTGCTCGTTGTTGCGGGTGTGGCCCCCGGACGACGAGAAGAAGCGGGCGAGGATGGGCTGACCTTCCCAGGTCAGGACCTGCCCGGCCGTGGCCTCAACGGCTTCGTGCCAGCGGCCGCCGTCGGGGCTCTCCACGACCGCGCGACCGTGGAACACCTGACAGTCGACCGTGGCGCAGATGTCGAAGTCGTACCCACGGCTGCGGAAGGTGCCCAGGGTGATCGAGTACCAGGCGTAGGTACGCGCGGCCACGGCTTGGGCCTTCAGCGCCTCCATGGGCCAGCTCACCGGTACCTCCGCGAGCCCGTCGACGTAGCGATCGATCGACAGCTCGTTGACCACGACGAGGCGGCCGTCGGGTCCCGCCACCACGTCGACGCGGTCGATGAACCGGCCGTGGCCTGGCACCGTGAAGGTCGTGCCCGGGGCGCCGAGGAAGCTCACTGCGCCCTCCACGGGCTGCCACGCGGGTGCCTGCGCTGCGGCGGCGGGGGCGAGGAGGCTCAACGCGACCACGCCGACGAGCGCGGCCAGCCCAGCGCGAGCAGCAGAACGAGATGACACCAGATCCCCCGTCATGTGTGGTGGCCTGTTCACAGTGGCCCTACGTGGTGCTTCGACCGCAACCAACTGGTTCCTGAAGGAGGCTGTTCCGTCGCGGCGTGCGGAGACGCCACGTGTGCGGGGAGCGGACAGTGGTGGCGACCCCGCCTCGTCAGGCCGGTCGTCCCGTCGCCTGCAGCTCGGCGATGCGCGCATCGAGCTTGTCGCGCAGCCGCAGCAGCGCCCGGCGCTCGTCGTCAGGTGACGCCAACGCCTCGACGATGTCCGCGACCGCGTCGCGGGCCGCGTGTCCTGCATCGCCCGGCAGCATGGTCGCGGCACGGTCCGCGGCAGCGACGTCGGGATCGTCCGGGACGATGCCGACCAGGTGCAAGCCGTGGTCGACGGCGGCCGACGTGAGCAGCGTCGCGTCCTCAGGCGTCACGGCGCGGTTGCCGACCGCGTAGATGCGGGGGATGCCGAGCTCTTCGGCGAGGTCACGCGCACGACGGGCGGCGACTGCGGACGTCCGCGCCGGCGTGACGACCACCAGGAGGACGTCGGCGTACGCCAGCGTCCCGGCGGAGCGACTCAGGTGTTCGAGCCCCGCCTCCATGTCGACGATGGTGACGTCGGCCTCCTCGTCGGTCGCGGCCGCCAGCAGGCTGCGCACCACGCCGTGGCCCCCGCACGCGCACCCCGCACCTGCTTCGTCGACACGAGCGGCGTGTAGCAGGGTGGCGCCGGCCGGCGTGGCGACGCCGTAGGTGCCGACGAGCTCGGCGGGTGTCAGCCGGCCGTTGCCGGCGCCGACGACCAGCGAACGGGGCAGGACAGGAACCTGCTCCGCGGCGGTCAGGTCGAGGCCGAGACTCAAGGCCAGGTTGGGATCCGAGTCGGTGTCGATGGCGAGAACCGCCGCGCCCCGCTCGGCGTAGCACTGGACGAGCAGCGCTGCCAGACTCGTCTTCCCGGTCCCGCCCTTCCCGACGATGCCCAGCTTCACCTGCTGTCCTTGTCCTGGGTTGGGGCAGGGTACGGCAGCGTGGCGGGGGAGTCCGATGGCCCACGGTGCCACGACGCGTGGAACTGGCGCGACGCTCCCGGTCGCCGTGACGGGGACAAGCCGTATGCTCACCGGGTGGCTTCGATCGATCGCAACGCGGTGACGTTCGTCGTCGTTGACGACGACGACGACATCCGCCTCCTCGTCCGCATCCTGTCGCGGACGACCCCGGCAGTTGAGCTGGTGGGGGAGGCGGCCGACGGCGACCAGGGGCTGTCGGTCGTCGCTGAGACGCAACCGCATGCGGTCCTCCTCGACCTGCACATGGCGGTCAGCGGCATCGAGATCCTCCGGACGATCAAGCACGTCGCTCCCGACACCGGTGTCCTCGCCTGGACGGGCGACCCCGTGGCGTTGCGCACGGCCCTCTCCGGTGGGGCGGACGACGGGTGCCTGAAGACCACCCCGTGGCAGGAGGTCGTCGATCGGTTGGTCGCGCTGGCGACCTCCTACGGAGGATCGGTGAGCCCCGACCTGGCCGGGGGTCGGACGCCGGTCTACGGCAAGCTCGACACGGCGGCGGTCACCGTCCTGAACGCCGCCCCGTTCCAGGTCGTCGCCGCGTCGAACACCCTGTGGCCGTGCCCATCGTGCGGGACCCGGCGCCCACTCGCCGGCAGCTGGTCGATGACCGTCCGCAACCGCCAGGGGCCAGCCATGCAACGGACCGTCCTGGTCTGTGCGGTCTGCGCCGAGACTCTCCGGCCGGTCGCCGCGGGCAAGCAGCCGGATCGCCGTCGCGACAGCTGACGCCCCGTTACGTCAGCGCGGGGTTGTGCTCATGTGGGACGCGCTCGTCCGGTGCCGGAGGGCCGGGGGGAGTGCCGTCGCCGAACGGACGACCCCCTAGCGTCTCCCGGTCGTGCGGCGACGCCCAGTTGGTCAGCTCCGGGCCGGCGGGAACGACGCCGGTGGGGTTGATATCGGTGTGCACCTCGTAGTAGTGGCGCTTGATGTGGACGAAGTCGATCGTGTCGCCGAACCCGGGGGTCTGGAACAGGTCGCGTGCGTAGCCCCACAGGACCGGCATCTCCGTCAGCTTGTGCCGGTTGCACTTGAAGTGGTTGTGGTAGACCGAGTCGAAGCGCACGAGCGTCGTGAACAGCCGCACGTCGG
>JALYHG010000258.1 GCA_030776725.1 Actinomycetota bacterium | reverse complement strand
TCGTGGAGCTTCGCGCGGACCTGCCCCTCGAACACCTCGGGTGTGTGCTCGACGGTGACCGTGTCGGCCTCGTGGTCGGCGCGGACGCGGCGGATCCCGCCGAGAGCTCCCAGGCGGTCCTCGATCCGCTGCGAGCAGTTGCCGCAGTGCATCGGGACCTTCAGCGCGAACGTCCGCCCACCCTCGTCGACCGTCTCCTGCACCTGTTCGCCGCGTTCGGCGCCCTCTTCCACCTCGGCGTGCTCGGCTGGCGGAGCTTCGTGGGCATGCTCGACGTGCTCGGCCTCCTCCGGTGTCTCGAGCCGGCCGTGGTCGTGCTCGCGGCGGTGCTGGTCGGCCAGCAGCTCGTCGGGCTCGGGCTCGCGCTCGCCGCGGGCACGGCGCAGCATCCGCCCACCGAACGAGTTCGCCAGGACGGCGGTGACCGAGGCGACCATCGCGATCATGGCCCAGATCGGGTGGACGAAGCCGGTCGCGGCCGCCGGCACCCCGATACCGTTGAACGCGAACGCCAAGCCGAGGTTCTGCTTCGTCTTCGCGTACGAGCGCACACCGATGTCGCGGGCGTCCATCACCGCACCCAGCCGCTCGCTCATGATCACGATGTCAGCCGACTCGATCGCGATGTCGGTGCCCGCCCCGATCGCCACCCCGACATCCGCCTGGGTGAGCGCGGGCGCGTCGTTGATGCCGTCGCCGACCATCATGACCCGCCGACCTTCCTTCTGGAGCTCGCGGACCTCGGCGGCCTTGTCGTCGGGCAGCACCTCCGCGAGCACCCGCTCGATGCCGACCTCGGCGGCGACCGCCTCGGCGGTGCGCCGGTTGTCCCCGGTGATCATCACCGGCGCGATATCGGCCTCTTTCATGCGCTGGATCGTCTCGGGGGCGTCGGGCTTGATCTCGTCGCCGATGCCGACCATCCCCAGCAGTTCGTCGTCGCGGGCGACCCCCACGACGGTCAAGCCCCTCTCCTCGAGCCGCGTGAAACGCTCGCGGGCGTCGGTCAGGTCGATGCCCTGCTCCTCGAGGAAGCCGGGCTTGCCCACCAGGACCCGCGCCCCGTCGACCGTGGCCTGCACCCCCTTGCCGGTGTGGCTTCGGAAGTCGTCGGCCAGCACCACATCCAGCCCGCGCTCCTCGGCGGCGTCCTCGATCGCCCGCGCCAGCGGATGTTCGCTCGCCGACTCCGCCGACGCGGCAACGGTCAGCACCTCATCCTCGCCGTGCCCGCCGACAGCAACCACCTCACCGACGGCGGGCTTACCCTCGGTGATCGTCCCAGTCTTGTCGAGTACCACCGAGCGGATCTCGTCCATGATCTCGAAGGCCTCACCCGAACGCATCAGGATCCCCTGACGGGCCGCCTCACCACCGCCCCGGATCATCGCCAACGGGGTGGCCATCCCCAACGCGCACGGATAGCCCAAGACCAGCACCGCGAGCGCTGCGAACGTCGCCCGGAAGAAGTTCGGTGAGCCGCCGAACAGCACCGGCCCGAGTGTCCACGCGAGGAACCCGCCTGCGGCGAAGGCCAGCACCCCGGGGACGAAGTACTTCAGCACCGTGTCCACGAGCTGCAGCACGCCCGGCTTCAGCGCGCGCGCCTCCTCGATCGACCGGACCACCTGCGACAGGAACGACTCCTCACCGACCCGGGTCACCTCGATGACGAGGCTGCCGGTCTGGTTGATCGACCCGCCGATCACCTCGTCGCCGGCGACCTTTTCCGCCGGGATGGGCTCGCCGGTCACCAGCGACTCGTCGACCGCCGAGGCGCCATCGACGATCGAGCCGTCGACCGGGACGGACTCGCCGGGGCGGACGCGCACACGGTCGCCGACCTCCAGCTCGTCGACCGGGACCTCCACCTCCTGCCCGTCGCGGATCACCCGTGCCGTGTCGGGCTGGAGGTCCATCAGTTGGCGTACCGCCTGCGACGAGCGCGTGCGGACGACCTGCGACACGTAATCGGACAGGATGTGGTACGCGGTGACGAACACCGACACAGCGAAGAAGTGCCCGGCCGGGAACTGCGGGTCGACGAACATCCCCAGCAACCCGCCGGTCAGCCCGGCGAACGCGCCGAACTCCAACAGCACGTGCTGGTTGAAGATCCCCCGACGCAGCGACGCCCATGCCATCTTCTTCACGAACCACGCGGTGACGAACATCGTCTCCAACGCCAGTGCGAGCATCACCCACATCAGGAACGGATGGGCGAGCACCGTCCAGAACGGCTCCATCCCCAGCACCATCAGCACCGCGGCGATGGCGGTGAACACCCCCGCGACGATCAGCCGGTTGCGCGCCGTGCGCAGCTCGGCTTCCTCGTCCTCGAACGAGCGCACCTTCTCAGGGTCGCGGTAGGTGTAGCCCACCTGCTCGAGAGTGCGTCGCAGCTCCTCCTCGGTGAGCTTGTCGGGGTCGTAGCGGACCAGGCCCTCCTCGTGGGCAAGCGACACGCCCACGTCGTAGACGCCATCCATCCGCGAGTACGCCTTGCGGATCGTGTTCGTGCAGAACGAGCACGACATCCCACCGATCTTCATGCGGTAGGACGCCTCCCGACCGCCCTGCTCGCCGTCTTCGGCCTGCTGCTCTCCTGCAGCCATGGGCGTCCTCCCTCGATCCTGGTGGTCAGGCAACGTCGAAGCCGGCGGCGCGCACACGCTCGCCGAGCTGCTCCTCGTCGATCCTCGCCTCGTCGTAGCGGACGGTCGCCGTCCCAGCGGCGTCCACCTCCGCCTTGATGACGCCCTCCGCCCGCTCCAACGCCTGGCCGAGTCGCGACGCGCAGTGGCTGCAGTCCATCCCTGTGATCTGCAGCGTGGTCTGGGTCGCCATGCGTCCTCCTGTCACCGGTCTCGTCGCAACGGTAAACGTTCCTGTAGGTGGAACCTCAACGGGAACGGTGCGTAGAGCCGGCCCTCAGCGTGAAGCCGTGGGATCGTTACTCGTGATCGGGCCGGTCACGACCCAGGTGACGAGTCGCGGTCCCCGACCGCACGTCGGACCGCCGCCTTGGCACCGTCGAGCTCCTCGAGTTCGCGCTCCACCGGTCCGCTAGGGGTCAGGAACACGAACACCACCCGGCTGACTCGTTCACCGACCGACTCCTCGACCGCCAGCGCATACGAGGCTCCCTGTGCGCGGTACTCAGCCATCCGCCGGTCGATGTCCGCGGACGCTGATGCGGTCTTGTAGTCAACGACGACCAGGCCGTCGTCGGCGCGGAACAGCAGGTCGATGTAGCCCTCGAGCGTGCGGCCGTCGAACCGGGCGGCGACGTAGGTCTCGCGCCAGCGCGGGTAGCGCAACGCTTCATTCACGACGCCCGCAGCCAGGGCCCCCCGAGCCAGGTCGATGATGGTGTCTTCCCTCCCGATGACACCCTCGGCAGCGGCCTGCGCCGACGCGGCGGACTCCAGCCCGTCGCCGGTCGCCAGATCGATCGTCTGGAGCACCGCGTGCACAGCCCGCCCGATCGCGGTGCCGTAGCGGCCCTTCTGCCACGGCGGCAGCTCCAGGTCACGCGGGCCCTTCTCAACGCCAGCCTGCGCTTCCTCGTCGAGTTCCGCGTCGAGCACCAGCTTCCCCACGTCCGTCGCGGCCAGGCTGCGACGCACCGAGCTCGCGGACAGCTTCTGATCCCGCTCCGCCTCCCACTCCTCGAGCGCCGGCAGCAGTTCGAGCCGGGCCCTGGACGCAGCAGCCACCGTGCCGCCCTCACCGGACACGAAATCGACGGCGTGCGGCGCGTCCTGGGACGCCTGCGCGAGCAGTTCCGCGTTGGTGCACTTCCGCGGGTCCGTCTGGGGGGTCCTCCGCGCCTTGCGGTGCAGCGACACGACGAGGTGGTCCTTCGCCC
>JALYHG010000257.1 GCA_030776725.1 Actinomycetota bacterium | reverse complement strand
CCTCACCGCAGGCCGGCCCGGCACGGCAGGGCGAGCGCGCGGCGGTCGGCCGGTGGGCGGCGCTCGCGGCGGTCCTGCTAGCGATCGACGTGGTCGCGCTGATCCTCACCACCGTCGCCACGCGGCGCAGGCGGTTGCGGCCTCCGCACCGCGCGTAAAGTCCGTCGGGGCGACGGTCGAGAACAGCTGTACAACGCGCGCCCGCGCGTGTCAGAACGGAGCCGTCATGGAGCACGTCGTCCGCTACCGCACCCCGGCCGGGGAAGACCGGCTCGAGGACGTCCACAGCGTCGAGGCTGCGCTGGAGCGCGTGGAGCAGCTGCGCAACGACGAGGGCGTCGCCGACGTGCGCGTCTACCGCCAGGTCCCGGTCACCTTCCGCGCCTACTACCGGGCCGCGGTGGTCACGCACGAAGCCCCCGCCCCAGCGCCCGCGACGCCGGTCGTTGACCAGCCGTCGCCGCCGGCGGGAGCCATGCCGCTGGCGCCCGCGCCGGTCAGCGTGGCCCACGAGGAGAACGTGGAAGGCACCGACACCCCAGCCGACAACCGGAAGATCTCGCTGTTCAACCGCGGCTGACGTCTCACCCGTCGGGTAGCATCGACGCGCGTGCCGGCGTCCCGCCGTCCGCTCCCAGGTAGGTCGCGTGCGCCGTCTGCTGTCGATCCTGTTGTTGGTCTCGGCCGTCGGTCTCCTGGGCCGTGGCCACGTGCGGTGCGAGGCGTTCCCAGCCCAGCCACGTTGCTTCGTCGCGCTGCATCCAGGACCCGCTCAGGATGCTTTGACCGCCGTCGACATCCGGGGCGCGCGGACGTACGCGTCGGCGGGTGAGCTGCTGCTGACCACCGTCGCGGTCGATCCCGACGTCGCCGCTGGCGAGTGGGTCCGCCACCTGTGGTCCCCACGGGTTCGGCTCGTGGCACGGACCGAGCTGTACCCCCCGGGAGACGAGACCGACGAGGTCCGGCAGCGGAACGTCGCCGAGATGGACCGCTCACAGGTCGCAGCCGCGGTCGCGGCGTTGCGCACGCTCGGCTACGCGGTGGACCTCGCGCCCGACGGGGCGCGGGTCGTCGAGGTCGTTGCCGGGTCACCGGCCGAGGCGGTCCTCGAACCTGGCGACGTGATCGTCTCGGTCGGCGGCGACCCGGTCCGCACAGCCGACGCCGCCACGGAACACGTCCGCGAGCGGGCGCCGGGCGACGTGGTGAGGTTGCGCATCCGCCGCGACGGGGATCTCCGCACCGTCGCGGTGCGGTTGGCCCCCCACGCCAACGACCCGGACAGGCCGCTGGTGGGAGCGGTGCTGACCGACCACGTCAGCCTCCCGGTCGACGTGAGCATCGAGGCGGGCGACGTCGGCGGTCCCTCGGCGGGGCTGATGTTCGCTCTGGCGGTGATCGATGCGCTCACCCCCAAGGACCTAACCGGCGGGGCGGTCATCGCCGGGACGGGGGCCATCGACGAACACGGTGCGGTCGGTGCGATCGGAGGCATCCAGCAGAAGATCCTCGGTGCCGTCCACCGTGACGAGAGCCGCGGCGCCTCGGCGTTCCTGGTGCCGCGCGGCAACCTCGACGAGGCGCGCAGCACGCGGGTGGGCCGCGACATCCTGGTGATCCCCGTCGGCACGCTGCAAGAGGCGCTTGACGCCTTGGAGCAGCTGCGTGCGGGGCGCCGCCCCCCCGATGCGGTCGCGCTGGACCGGAGCTGATCGCGCTCTGCAGGTGGCGGCCAGGCTGCCGCGCAGCCCGACCGGCACGGTCAAGCACGCCGTGCAGCAGGTCGATACCTGAAGCAGGGCCGCGGGTCGCCGCGACCTCCCCGTACACTCGACCGAACCGATGAGCAGCGGCGTCGCCATCCCCCTGCACCTGGCGGTGCACATCCTCGGCTTCACCGTGTCGGTCGGGCTGGCGGCGTACGCGATCGCGCGGCGCGACGACGCCGAGTCGGGTTGGTTGAGCTTCGCTGCGGGCGGGGCGCTCGTTGCCGTCAGCCACGCGGTATCCGGTGCTCTCGTCTCGGGGGGTCCGGCGTGGCCGTCGTACATCCGCGCTGCCGGCTACGCCGCTCTTGCCGTCGGCGCCGCCGGGG
>JALYHG010000256.1 GCA_030776725.1 Actinomycetota bacterium | reverse complement strand
GCGATCGACGTTACGGACATCCGATGCTCGAGCTGGCCATCCTGGGGCTCCTCCAGGAGAAGGCCATGCACGGCTACGAGCTCAAGAAGCAGCTCACGCAGAAGCTCGGCCACTTCTGGCCGGTGTCGTACGGCTCGCTGTACCCGGCACTGAAGCGGCTGGAGCAGCGCGGGTCGATCGAGCCGGTGTTCAACGAGGACGACACCCGCCGCAGCAAGAACGTGTACCGGATCACCGAAGCCGGCCGTCGCGAGTTCCTGGAGTTGATCGAGGACAAGGCGTCGACCACGTGGGAGGAGGAGAAGTTCCCGTTGCGGTTCGCCTTCTTCCGCTACGTCAAGCCGGAGATCCGGCTGCGGCTGCTGGAGCGCCGCAAGGCCGACCTGCAGGACAAGCTGGCCGACCTGCGCCGCTCGATGCGTGACGAGCAGGACCGCATCGACGGCTACACGCTGTCGTTGCTGCGACACGGCATGGAAGCCACCGCCTCGGACATCGCCTGGCTCGACGAGCTCATCGCCGCCGAGAAGCGACAGTTGGCCGCCGACGCCGACAGACGTCAGCCGTCCAGCGACGACGAGGGCGACCACGCCACCCAACCACCGTCACCACCGTCCGCGGAACGCGGCGAGCCGCCGGCGGAGCGCCACGCCGATGGCCGGGCTCCGGCCCGGAGTCGCCCGTGATCGCGTCGGATCAGCCGCTGGCGTCCCCGCCGGCACCCGCACAAGCGAGGGAACGATGACCGAGAACACCCCGCCGGGCCGGCGCAGCGAGCGCCCGATCCGGGTCGCGATCATCGGTGTCGGCAACTGCGCGAGCTCGCTTGTGCAGGGCGTCCACTACTACCGCGACGCACCACCGGAGGAGACCGTCCCCGGTCTGATGCACGTCGTGTTCGGGGGGTACCACGTCAGTGACGTGCAGTTCGTGGCGGCGTTCGACGTCGACGCCAAGAAGGTCGGCCACGACCTCGCCGAGGCGATCGTCGCGCCGCCGAACAACACGATGCGCTTCTCCGACGTCCCACCGCTGGACGTGGAGGTGCTGCGCGGGCCGTCGCTCGACGGCCTCGGCCGGTACTACCACCAGGAGATCGACGAGGCGCCCGGCGCCCCCGTCGACGTGGCCGCGACGCTGCGTGCCGCCGCCGCCGACGTGGTCGTCTGCTACCTGCCGGTGGGCTCCGAGCAAGCGGCGCGGTGGTACGCCGAACAGGCGCTGGAGGCGGGTGCCGCGTTCGTCAACTGTCTGCCCGTGTTCATCGCGTCCGATCGGGAGTGGGCGCGGCGGTTCGCCGACGCGGGCTTGCCGATCGTGGGCGACGACATCAAGAGCCAGGTCGGGGCGACGATCACCCACCGCCTGCTCGCCAAACTGTTCGAGGACCGCGGCGTCACGGTCGACCGGACCTACCAGCTCAACTTCGGCGGCAACATGGACTTCAAGAACATGCTCGAACGCGAGCGGCTGGAGTCCAAGAAGATCTCCAAGACGCAGTCGGTGACGTCGCAGCTGGAGTCCGAACTGCCGCGCGACAGCATCCACATCGGGCCCTCCGACCACGTGCCGTGGCTGGAGGACCGCAAGTGGGCCTACATCCGGATGGAGGGCCGAGCGTTTGGCGACGTGCCTCTGACAGCCGAGCTGAAGCTCGAGGTCTGGGACTCTCCGAACTCGGCCGGGGTCGTGATCGACGCGGTCCGGTGCGCCAAGGTCGCACTCGACCGGGGCGTCGGCGGGCCGTTGCTGTCCGCCAGCGCGTACTTCATGAAGAGCCCGCCGGTGCAGTACCGCGACGAGGTCGCCCGCCGCATGGTCGAGGAGTTCGTCGCCGCGCCGGTTGACGAGGAAGCGTTGGCCACAGAGCTGCAGGAGGCCCTCCCCGAGATCACCGCGACCTGAAGACTCCCCGACGCCCGTCGCCTCGCGACGCGACGGGCGCTCCCAGGCTCGTGCCTCAGCGGCGCGAAGCGGCGCACCTAGGCTCGTAACGGTGACTGCTCCGGCCTCGTCGCCCGCCGAGCATCGCGTGCGGGATCTGTTCCGGCTCGGCGGTTTCGTCCGGCTCCTGGCGGTGCGCTGGCCATCGCAGGCCGGCGACGGGATGTTCCAGCTGGGCGCAGCGTCGCTCCTGCTGTTCACCCTCAGCCCGACCGAGGCCACCAGCGGGGCGGAGGTGGCCGTGATCCTGGCGGTCACCACGCTGCCGTTCTCGGTTGTCGGGCCGTTCGCCGGTGTGGTGATCGACCGCTGGCGGCGTCAGCGGATCCTGATCTGGGCCAACATCGTCCGGGTAGCGGTCGTCGTGGTGGCGCTGCCGCTGGTGCGCCTGGACGCGGTGGGGCAGTCGGCGTTCTTGGCCGCGGTCGTCCTCGTCCTGTCGATCAACCGGTTCTTCCTCGCGACGGTGGGGGCGGTCCTGCCCAAGGTGGTGCCGGGTGAGGCGCTGACTGCCGCGAACGCCGTGGCAGCGATCGGCGGGGCGATCGTCGCGCTGGCCGGCGCCGCCGGCGGCGGGGTGATCGCGGCGGTCGTCGGCGAGGACAGCGGCGGGCCGCAGGCCGCCGTGGTCGTGGCTGGCGGGCTGTTCCTGTTGAGCGTGATGGCGGCCGCCACTCTCCCGGTTCGCCTCCTCGGTCCCGACCTCGATCGGGAGCTCCCCCCACTGCACCACGAGATCCGACGCGCGTGGGAGGAGCTGGCCGATGGGATCCGTCGGATCGCCGGGACACGGCGCGCCTGGGCGCCGATCGTGACGCTCGCGGCGTTGCGGTTCCTCACCGCGATCGCGACCATCGCGGCGCTACTGGTCTTCCGCAACCTGCTCGGCGCAGGGCCGGCACAGATCGCCGTCGTCCTGGCGCTGTTCGGGGTCGGTGCCGGCGCGGGTGCGGCCCTCGTGGCCAGCGCCGACCGACGTGGTTTGGCGCCCGAGACGTCGCTGAACCTGTCGCTGGTCCTGGGAGGGGTGGCGCTGCTGGTGTTCACCCCCGGCTTACGCGAGTGGGCGCTGTACACGGTGAACCTGGCGCTGGGTGTCGCGTTCTCTATGGCCAAGATCCCCGGCGACACGTTGGTGCAGAGCGCCCTCCCCGACCGTTTCCGAGGACGGGTGTTCGCCGCCTACGACGTGCTCTACAACCTGGGTTTCCTCGGTGGCGCCATCGTCACGGCGGTCTCGTTGCCCGACGCGTCCCGCGCCGAGCCGGTGCTCCTGGGGACGGGGCTGGCGTCGCTCGTCCTGGCGGTTGGGGCCCGGCGATGGCTGACCGCGATGCCACCCCCGGTCGACGTGGAGACCTGGGACGAGGCAGAGCGGGCCTTGGACGGGGAGCGACCTGGACAGGGCACCCAGCCCGCCTGATCGTGGAGGCCCCGCCGCAGCGGGGCCTCGACGTCCGCGACGGTGTGTTGCCTCAGCCGGGACGGCCAGCGAGGCGGGTCTCCGCCGGGCCGTTGTTCTTCTTCCAGAACTCGTCGATCTGGTTGATCAGGTCGAGGAGCTGGCGGGCGTTGCCTTCGTCGTTGCTGCGCTTGACGCTGGAGCAGCACACGACGGCCTCCTTGAAGGTCTGATGCATCTCCGCGCCCATCTTCTCGGGCTTGTACCAGTCGGTCCACAGCACGCTGATGTGGTTCTTGGCCAGCTCGGCCCGTTCCTCCTTGATGAAGTTGCAGCGGTCGCGGAACAGTTCGTCGTCAGAGTCGTGGTACTTCTGGATGATGTTCAGGCAGGACTCGGCCTCGATCCTGGCCTGCTCGGGATCGTAGATCCCACAGGGGATGTCGCAGTGCGCGTGGACGATGCGCACCGGGCGGAGCGGGTGGAGCTTCCCCAGGAACGTCCACATGTGGTGGTCCTTTCGCAACAGGAGCGGGCCGTCGGGATAGTGGGGCACAGGCCGACCCTAACGGAGCCGGTGATGGGCCAGCCGGATGACGGGTGGACGACCGTACGACGCGTGGTCGTCGCACTGGCCGTCTCGTGGGCGGCGCTGCGGTGGGTGAGCGAGGCGGCCCGGCGCGTGAGCGGGGCGAGCATGGAACCCACGCTGAGGGCGGGTCAGCTGGTGTTGACCGTCCCGGCCTCCGACCGGCTCGCGGTCGGCGACGTCGTCGTCGTGCGCGACCCCCGGGCACGTGAGCGCCTGACCGTCAAGCGGATCGTGGCGCTGGCGGGTGACGTGGCGGACCTGCCGGGAGGCCCGGCGCCCGTGCCACCCGGTCACGTCGCCGTGGCGGGCGACCACCGTGGCCGCTCGACCGACTCGCGACACTACGGGGCCGTACCCGCCGCGCTGGTCGTACGGCGCGTTCTGCTGCGGCTGCTGCCTCCGGGGCGCATGACCCGGAGGCGGCCGACCGGCGGTGGGCCGCGGTCACCCGGGTGACGACGGCGCAGTTTGCAGTGGAGGACTCGAGCGTTGGTCTCAGCGGGCGATGACGTGGACGGGCGCGGCCTCGTCGAGCGCGTCGTAGACGTCGGCGGTGATCGGCAGCAGCAGGCCTCCAGCGGCGAGCCGTCGCGTCGCGTGGCGACGTGAGGCCACCTGGAGGGGAACCTCTTCCAGGCTGGTCGTGGGCAGCTGCAACATCCCCTCGATCATCTCCGGATCGAACTGGGTGCCGCTGTTGCGGCGCAGCTCCTCCAGAGCCTGGTCGATCGACATGGCGCTGCGGTAGGGACGGTCGGAGGTCATCGCATCGAAGGCGTCCACCAGCGAGAACAGCCGCGCCCCGAACGGGATGGCCTGTCCGCCCAGCCCGCGGGGGTAACCGCCACCGTCCCACCGCTCGTGGTGATGCAAGACGATGTCGCGCGCACCCTGCAGGAACGGTGCGGCTTCGATGATCTGCGCGCCGATCTCGGGGTGGCGGCGCATCACGGTCCACTCGTGGTCGTCGAGCGGGCCCGGCTTCAACAGGATCGAATCGGGGACGCCGATCTTCCCGACGTCGTGCAGGCGGAACCCCCACAGCATCTGCTCGTCGTCGCGCAGCTCGGGATCGATCAGCTGGAGCAGGAGCCGCCCGTACGCCTCGACCCTGTCGATGTGGCTGCCGGTGTAGGTGTCCTTGGCGTCGACCGCGGCAGCCAGGGACTCCACCGTCGCCAGGTAACCGGCGTTGACCTGTCCGAGAGCATCGGTGAGTCGTTCGTTGACGCGCACAGTCCTCGTGTTGGCGTCCGACAGGTCATCGTTGAGTTGGCGGAGGCGGACCACGTTCTGACGGGTCCGGTTGAGGAACTGGCGCTGGGCCAGGTGCAGCCCGACCGCGGGCAGCGACAGCAACAGCGCCCCCTCGGCCCCGATCAGGTGGTACACCAGCGCTGACGCCCCCGCGAGCGCGCCCATGCCCAGCTGGTGGGGAACGAGCCACAACAGGTCCTCGCGCCACACGTCCCACACGGACGCGCGACCCGAAGCGGCCACCGCGGTGGCGACCAGCCAGACGTTGACGACGAAGAACGCGGGACCGGCGACGAGCCCGACGATCAGCGCCTCGAGCAGCGACCCGGTGGCATGCACATCGACCGCGGTCAGCAGCTGCACGGTCGCGAACGACGACAGCCCCGACAGCACCAAGACGGCGACGTTGAACGCCGCTTGCCGCACGCGCGTGCCGCGGAGCGCCCCGCCACCGATGCCCGCCACGACGCATGCCAGTGCAACCTCGACGGGGGACGTGGCCACCGCCGCGAACGCCACGAGCGGGACAGCAGACCACGACGAGCTGGACCGTCCGTACACGGAAGCCGAGAACCACTCGGCACCGACCGCCAGCGCCGCGAACACCAGCACGGCGCCCCAGTGACTGGGCGCCGGACCCGCGACGACGCCAACCGCCACGGCCATGGCCGCCGCCACGCCCACCGCACCCAGCAGCCGGTCGGTGCTGGGCTTGGCGTGCGCCAGCGGCTCGCTGGCCACCTTCACCAGCCGGTCCGGTGCCACCTCCCCGTCGCCGTCGGCCCCCGGCGCCGGTAGCGGCTCGGCGGCGGGAGCGGCCGGAACCGCCCCGACGAACCGGTACGCGTCCGCGTCGCAGGCCACCGCGCCACGGAACTCGTCGGGCAGACGTGCCGCCAGGCAGACCCGGTCACCACCCTGAGAACGGGCGTAGGAGGCGGCGAGCTCCGCCTCGACGAACAGCTCATCGAGATCGTCGCTGTCGTCGGGGAACATGGCCAGCCCCACGGATGCCGTCACGGCCACGGGCGCCTCCGCCGCACCGGTCCGGAAGGGCTGCGCCGCGAGCCCGGCCCGGATCCGCTCGGCGACGGCGCGTGCCCCGACCACATCGGCTTCGGGGCACAGGACGACGAACTCGTCACCGGACAGCCGGCCCACCACGTCGTACTCGCGGCTGACTGCCTGCAAGTGGGCCGCGACCGCCCGCATCAGGGCTTGTCGGACCGGCTGACCGACCTTCCGCTTGTGGTCCCCGATCTGGTCGAGCTCCACAACGAGCAGGACCAAACTGCGGTCGAACCGCCGGGCGCGGGCCGCTTCCTCGGACAGGACCGCCCGGATCGCCCCGGCCGTGGGGAGCCCGGTGACGCGGTCGACCGCGACCCCCCCGCGGCCGCCATGATCGTCAACGATACGCGCGCCTGCGAACAGCGGGAAGACCGCAGCCAACGCCAGCAGCGGGAAGACGTGCCACAGCACGGCCACGACGACGGCCGACGCGGCGAGCGCGGCGTCATGGACCCAGCGCGCCTTCCGCGTGGTCGGCCACACCTCCCCACCGACGGGAGCGCGCAGGGTCCGGTCAGCGATGGCGCCGACCAGCTGCCAGGCGAGCACCAGCGCAACGGCCGCACCGGCCAACGGCAGGATCCCTTCCAGGGATGCAGGTCCGGCAGGGCCGATCCGTGCCGTCAAGGCCGCACGGGCAGCGACGGCAGCCACGACCCCGCCGGCGAGTGCCGCCGCCGCGGCGAGTTGCCGTTGCGGGTACCGGCGGGACACCAACGCGCCGACTGCCAGGGCGAGGGCGACGACGAGCGCGTGCACCGCAGGCAGCAGCAGCGCGGCCGCGCCGGTCACAGCCGGCACGAGGACCGTCCACACCGGCGTGGCCTGGTGTCGGGTGTCGGCCGTCACCGCACGCGGCGACATCGTCTCCACATCCATCGGTTGGGTATCGGACGCCGATGCGGCCGGCTGAAACGCGCCGGCGGACGTCACCGTCAGGACGCGTCGCGGGTGCGCTCAGCCCACCACTCGTCGAGCGCTGTGTAGGCCTCGTCCTCGCTCATCGGTCCCCGCTCGAGGCGGAGCTCCAGCAGGTGGTTCCACGCCTCACCCACCAACGGTCCTGGCCGGATCCCCAGGTGGCCCATGATCTGGTGCCCATCGAGGGCTGGACGGACCTTCTCCAGCTCCTCCCGCTCGCGCAGCTCCGCGATCCGCCGCTCGAGGTCGTCCATGCGGCGCATGATCCGTGCCCGCTTGCGTTCGTTGGCGGTCGTGACATCGGCTCGAGTCAGATCGTTGAGGAGCTCCAGCAGGTCCCCGGCGTCGCGCACGTAGCGGCGCACCGCGCTGTCCGTCCACCCCATCTTGTACGTGTGGAAGCGCAGGTGCAGGAACACCAGGTTGCTCACGTCGTTGATGGTCTGCTTGTCGTAGCGCAACGCCCGGAGCCGTTCACGGGCCATGCGGGCGCCTTCGACCTCATGGTGGTGGAAGGTCACCGTCCCGTCGGGGTGGATCCGCCGGGTCTGTGGCTTGCCGATGTCGTGCAGGAGCGCGGCGAGCCGCAGCGTGCGGTCAGGGCGGCAGTTGTCCACCACCGCCAGGGTGTGGGCGTACACGTCCTTGTGCCGGTGCTGTGGGTCGACGCACGTGGTCAGCAGCGCGACCTCGGGCAGGACGTGCTCCGCGAGCCTGGTGCGCACCAGCAGGTCCAGCCCGACGCCGGGATGGTCGCCGACCAGCAACTTGTCCAGCTCGTCGCGGATCCGTTCGGCGGACACGGTGATGATCTCCGCCGCCATCCGGCGGGCAGCTGCTTCGGTCGCCGGCTCGGGGCGGACCCCGAGCACGGCCGCGAACCGAGCCAGCCGGAACATCCGCAGCGGGTCGTCGCCGAACGACCGCGCAGGATCGATCGGGGTGCGCAGGACCCCGACGCGGAGATCACGCAACCCCCCGTAGGGATCGAGGAAGGAGAAGTCGGGGACGCGGATCGCCATCGCGTTGATGGTGAAGTCGCGCCGCGCCAGGTCCTGCTCGATCGAGTGTCCGAACGTGACCTCCGGGTGGCGCGATCCGGGTTCGTACCGGTCGGAGCGGAACGTGGTGACCTCCACCACGCGGCCATCCTTCTGCGCGGAGATGGTTCCGAAGCGGGCGCCGATGTCCCACACGTGGTCCGCCCAACCCCGCAGGATCTCCTCGGTCTGGTCGGGCCGCGCCGAGGTCGCGAAGTCCAGGTCAGGCTCGGGACGGTCGGGCAGGAGGGTGTCGCGGACCGTGCCGCCGACCAGGTACAGCTCGTGCCCTGCGTCAGCGAACACCTTGCCCAGCTCACGCGCCTGGGGATGGACGTCGAGGAGGTTGCGCAGGGCGGCCTGCTCGTCGCGGAACGCGTGCTCGGTCATGGGTGGGCCAGGCTACTGGGGGCGATCAGGGGCGGCCGGCCTCGTCCCCCGCGGTGCGGCGGGGCGGGGTCTCCCCGCGGATGATCAGCCGGGCGGCACGATCGTAGGTGACGTAGTTGTACAGCCAGTTGAGCAGGACCACCGCTCGGTTGCGGTACCCGACGAGGAACAGCAGGTGCGCCCCGAGCCACACGACCCATGCGACCGGACCGGTCAGGGTCGGCCCGTGGGGCACCTGGGCCACGGCCGCGTTCCGACCGACGGTCGCCATGATGCCCTTGTCGGTGTAGCGGAACGTCCGCGTGGAGAGGCCCGCACGACGACGGGCGATCTGGCGGACGGCGTGGCTGGCCTGCTGCATCGCGACCGGCGCGATCTGGGGGTACAGCTCCCCGTCGGGGCCCGTCGCCGCGGCGATGTCGCCGACCGCGAAGACGTTGGGGTGTTGGGGGACCGACAGGTCGTCGCTCACCACGATGCGGTGTCCGGAGGCCTGCGGGAGACCCAGCGCGTCGGCGAGGGTGTGGGCGCGGACCCCCGCCGCCCACACCACCGTCCGCGTGGGGATGCGCGTCCCGTCGCCGAGCACGATCCCCGACTCGTCGACCGCCTTCAGCGGGGTTCCCAGCAGCACCTCGACACCGCGGTCGGCGAGCGTGCGGCGGGCGTAGTCCTGGGCGCGCTCGTTGAAGCCGCTCAGGACGTTCGGGAGGGCCTCCACCAGCAGGATGCGGGCCCGACGAACGTCGACGCCGGGGAAGTCCCGTTCCAGGACGTGGTCGAGGAGCTCCACGAACGCCCCGGACAGTTCCACGCCGGTCGGGCCAGCGCCGACCACCACGAACGTCAGGGCGCCGTCCTCGATCAGCGACGGGTCGACGTCGACGCGTTCGAACGTCGTCAGGATGTGGTCTCGGAGGTTCACCGCGTCGTCCAACGTCTTCAGCGGGTAGGTGTGCTCGCGCACCCCGTCGATACCGAAGGTGTCGCTGGTCGCACCGGCCGCGAGGATCAGCCAGTCGAACGGCAGCGGATCGCCCGCATCGACGATCAGCTCCTGGCGGTCCCAGTCCACTCCGGTGGCGCTCGCCAGCCGGAAGGTGATGTTGGGCTCCCCATGGAAGATCCCGCGGACGGATTTGGCGATCGCCTGTGGTTCGAGACCGGCCGTGGCGACCTGGTACAGCAGCGGCTGGAACAGGTGGTAGTTGTGCCGGTCGACCACCGTGGCGTGGACGGGTCTGCCGACCAGATCCTGGGCGGCCCGCAGGCCGGCGAAGCCCGCACCGACGATGACCACGCGTTCCACGGTCCCCACTCAAGCCACCGCAGGCGGTCGTCGCCAAATGGATGTCGCGCCCGCCGCCCCAACGGTGGTCGCAGTGAGTCGATGCGGTGTCGGGTACGGCCCGACCCGGCCGCGCGGACGGTTACCCGACCGCGAGGCCGGCTGCACGCACCGAGACGCGGAGGTCGTGCGGGGAGGTCGCTGCGGCCAGGGCGTCCCGCAGGGTGATGTCACCGGTCCGGTAGAGCTCGAGCAGGTGCTGGTCGAACGACTGCATGCCGTAGTACTTGCCGTCGGCGATCGCGTCGATGATCTGCTCGGTCTGGTCGGGGTCGATGATGAACTCGAAGATCCGAGCCGTCATGACCAGGACCTCCACAGCGGCGATCCGTCCCTCACCGGTAGCCCGTGGCAGGAGCCGCTGGGACACCACGCCCTTCAGCGAGTTGGCCAGCGACAGGCGCGCCTGGTGCTGCTGGTGCGGCGGGAACAGGTCGATGATGCGGTTGACCGTCTCGCGCGCATCGGTGGTGTGCAACGTCGAGATCACCAGGTGCCCGGTCTCGGCGGACTGCAGTGCGGCCAGCACCGTCTCAACGTCGCGCATCTCTCCGATGAAGATCACGTCGGGATCCTGGCGGGCGACGCCACGCAGCGCCGAGCCGAACGTGGCGGTGTCAACGCCGACCTCCCGCTGGTCGACGATCGCCAGCTCGTCGCGGTGCATCACCTCGATGGGGTCCTCGATCGACACGATGTGGCAGCGTCGGGTGCGGTTGATGTGGCCGATCATCGCCGCGGTGGTGGTCGTCTTGCCCGACCCGGTCGGCCCGGTGACCAGGACCAGTCCGCGGTGCTCCTCGGAGAGTTTGCGCACGGCGGGAGGCAGGCCGAGGGCGTCGAAGTCGGGGGCACCAGGCAGGACCCGGCGCATCACGACCCCGACCGAGCCGCGCTGGCGGAAGGCGTTCACCCGGAAGCGCCCCACGCCCGCGTAGGAGTAGGCGAAGTCGGCCTCGTTCGTGTCCGCGAAGTGCTGGGCAACCCGGTCGTCCATCAGCGCGTACGCGAACCCTTCGGTGTCGGCCGGGGACAACGGGGGGAGGTTGGCCAGCGGCTTGAGGTCGCCGTCCACTCGGACGAACGCCGGCCCGCCGGCCTTCATGTGCAGGTCCGAGCCGTTCTTCTCGACGAGCTGCATGAGGTAGTCGTGGACGTTCACAGACGGTCTCCCGGTGCCAGACGCGGTTCGAATCCGGTTCTCGACAGCGATGGCCGCCGCCTTTACGTCTGGCTCGCAACGACCACGGCTCGCGCCAACGGCCTCAGGTGTCGAGCACGAGGGTGACCGGACCGTCGTTGACCAGCCGGACGGCCATGTGCGCCCCGAACCGCCCGGTCGCGACCCGGACGCCGAGCGCGGCGAGTCGCTCGGCGACGCGGTCGACCAGCGGCTCGGCTTGTCCAGGCGGTGCCGCGTCGACCCACGACGGTCGCCGCCCCCGGCTCGTGTCGCCGTACAAGGTGAACTGGCTCACGACCAGGACAGCGCCGCCGACCTGCGACAGCGAGCGGTTCATCCGGCCGTCGTCGTCAGCGAGGATCCTCAGGTGCCACAGCTTGTCGGCCATCCGGTCGGCCGCCGCGTCGTCGTCTTCGTGGGTGACGCCCACGAACGCCAGCAGCCCCTGGCCGATCGCCCCGACCACGTCGTCGTCGACCGCGACCTCCGCGTGGGTGACCCGTTGCACGACGACCCGCATGCGCCGAACGCTAGAAGATGCGACGAGGGCCGCGATCGTGGCCGGTATCGCTGGGCCGCTACGCTGCGTGACATGGCACGGTTCCCTACGAAACGCGCCGTCTCCGCAGGAGGCGTCGTGGTCGACGACCGCGACGATGGCCGTCGCTGGGTTCTGCTGATCGCCCACCGCAACGCGGCCGGCAAACCACAGTGGACCCTGCCCAAGGGTCGCGTGGAGGACGGCGAGACCCACGCGCAGGCGGCCGTCCGCGAGGTCCGGGAGGAGACCGGCTACTCCCCCCGCATCCTGGACGAGCTCGGAACGATCGACTACTGGTTCGTCTGGCGCCCCGACGAGGTCCGCTACCACAAGTTCGTGCATTACTTCCTGATGGAGACCGACGGCTCGCCACCCGGCGAGACCGACGACGAGGCGGAGTCGGTCGAGTGGGTCCCCTTGGAGGTCGCTCTGGTCCGGCTGGCCCACCGCAACGAGCGCAACCTGGTCAAGAAGGTCCGCGGCACGGCGCTGCCGACCGCCGCCGGAGACGAGTCCGGCACCGGCCGACGATGATCGCGTGAGGGCAGCTGCCCTCGTCGTTCTGGTCGCCGTCTGGTCGGCGCTGGCGGCCACGTCGGCCGCGCAGGACGTGGACGACCCCGATGTCCGTCTGGTGGTCTCGGCCTTCGACGGGATCCTCGACACCCGCGATGCGGACAGCGGCGGCGCCGACCTGACGATGCGTGCGCTCGACGAGAACCGCGGTGACGAGTCGGCCGACAACCTCACGGTCGTGGTGGAGGTGTTCGATCGGGTCCGCTTCCGTGCGCAGCTGCACGCGGCGCTCGACCAGGGCAAGCGACCGACCCGCCTGCTCGAATCCGACCGGCTCCGGCTGGCCGGCGGGTCCGAACTGGCACCGGGCGCGGTGGGGGCGGTGGCGGTGGACCTGCCAGCCTCCCGCATCGGCTGGTCCGCGCGTCCAGGGGTGTACCCGGTCCGGGTGTCGGTCGAGCAGGGGACACAGCAGCTGCACAGCGCCACCACCGCAGCGGTGGTGCTCACCCGAGAACCCGATCTGCCGCTTCTCACCCTCATCGGGTGGCCGCTCGACGCCCGCCCGTGGCGCGGACCCGACGGGACGTACGCTGCTGGCGTGGCCGAGGAGGTCGTCCCGGGGGGACGACTGGACCGCCTCCTAGTGGCGGTCGACGGCCGCGCCGACCCGGTGGTGCAGGTGTTCACCGCTGCACACGTCGCAGAGGATCTCGGGGACCGCGCTGACGGCTTCCGGGTCACCGGGCAGAAGGAACCCGTCGAACCCGACGATCCACCGGCGCAGCACGCCGCTGCGGCACTGCAGCGCCTGACCGCGGCGGTCGGCGAGGGACCCCCGCCCGTGGTCGGCGCGTACGCCGACGCGCGCTTGGCCGACCTCCTCGCGCAGGGCCTGGACCTGGAAGCGGCGCGGACGCTGTCGCAGGCATCGGGGCGTCTGCACTCGGCCGTCGGCCGCGGCCCGCTCCCCGACGCGTTCTGGGCAACGGTCCCCGTCGACCGGGCCACGGTGGTGGACGTCCTCGAACCATCCGGGATCGAGACCCTGGTCCTGTACTGGGATCAGCTACCCGGTGGTGATCTCCCCGACGCGACGCCGACTGCGCTGTACGAGCTACGTGTGGGAGGGGTCGCGATGCGTTCGGTCGTCGCCGACCCGTGGCTCGCGGACCTGCTGGCTGATCTGCCCGAGGACCACGGCACGGCAACGGCGGTGCAGCGCATCGTGGCGGAGACCGCCATGGTCTACTTCGAGTTCCCCCGGAAGGCCAGCCGGGGCCTTGTGCTGCTGCCTCCACCCGGCTGGGATCCGCACCCGCGGTTCCCGGCCGCGCTCCTCGACGCGCTCGCCGCGGCCTCGTGGCTGCGACCCGTCGGCCTCGACGACCTGGTAGCCGAGGCCGAGGGTCGCAGCACCGTCAGCGGTCTGGGCGACGCTGGCCAAGCCGTTCCACCCGGCGTCGCGCGCGAGATCGAGACCACCCGCCACCGCCTGACAGCTCTGCGCGACGCGATCGAGAGCGACCATGTCGCGGGCCGGACCTGGGATGAGCTGGAGCTGACGTTGCTTCGCACCGCATCGACGTGGTGGCTGCCCGACCGGCCTGACCGTGCCCGGGCGATGGTCGAGGCGGTCGACGCTGCGCTCGATGCGGGAGCAGGCCAGATCCGGATCCCCGCCAGCACATCAGTCACGCTCACCGGCCGTGATGAGCAGGTCATCCCGGTGACGGTCAGCCGCCCGGCCGGCGAGCCGATCCGCGTGGTGATCGAGTTCGACGCGTCGGCGAAGCTGGCCTTCCCACGCGGCGACGCCCGCTTGGTGACGCTCCCAGAAGGCGGTCACCAGACGATCTCCATCCCGGTCACCGCCCAGGCTGCCGGGCGGATCCCGGTCCAGGTGCGGGTCAAGACCCCCGGCGCGATCGACCCGGAGGGCAGTCCCTGGCTCGAGCTCGCCAACGCCACGATCGCGGTGCAGTCCACCGCGATCAGCGGGAGCACGTTCCTCACGCTCGGCGGCTTCTTCTTGTTCCTCTTCGCCTGGTGGCTGTACGGTCGTCTGCGGCCCCACCGGCCACAGCTCGCGGTGGTCCCAGAACGCACCCGGGAACCCAGCGGTTGACGCATCGACCCGCCAGGGCTGTGAGCGACACACCAGCCCTTCCCTGTGCGCCCCGACCGACGTACTCTTGGCCACTGACCGGCGGGTCCCACCGTGGCGTTGCGATGCGCCACGCACGGGTGGCGATCGCGGCGACGGACGGCAACGAGGCAGCGAGGTCCTTGAGTGCGCGAGACCGGAGGGATCGTCACCGGCTGGCTCGGACAACTCGTTGTGATCATGGCCGTCCTGGCTTTCGTCGGGTACGAGGCGGTGGCGACCGGCCTCAACGCCGTCACGGTCGAGGATGCCGCTCAGGAGATCGCACGGGCGGCCGCCCGCGCCTACGCGGAAGCCGGGCGGGATCGTTCCGCGGCAGCGGACGCGGCGCAACAGGAGGCTGCCGACCGTGGCGCCGAACTCGTCGAGTTCAACATCGCCGAACAGACGGTGACGGTCGTGGTGCGGCGGACCGCTGACACGGTCGTCCTGGATGACATCGGCTGGTTCGACAGCCTGACGACCCGGACCGCCACCTGGCAACGGCCACTGCAGCTATGACCCCCGACGAACCCACGGGTCCCTCGGTCCACGACCAGCCGACCATCACGGGTGGGACGGACTTCGACGCGCCCGTCGCCCCGCTGGCACCGCCCGCGTCGGACACAACCGGCACGGCGGGGGGCCGGCGGCGCGTGAGCGGACCGACGTGGCCAGGGGTCGCCCGGATCGTGGCGGGCCGCTACCAGCTGGAGGAGCCGATCGCCACCGGCGGGGTCGCGATCGTGTGGCGTGCCCATGACACCGTCCTCGACCGCTCGGTCGCGGTGAAGCTGCTGCATCCGCACCTCGCCGGCGATGCCATCACCGTCGAACGCTTCCGCCGCGAGGCGCAGGCCGCCGCGCAGGTCATCCACCCCAATGCCGTCGCCATCTACGACACCGGCCAGGAGGATGACCTGGTCTACCTGGTGATGGAGTACGTCGACGGGCCAGCGCTGCGGGACGTCATCCAGGAGGACCGGGGGCTGGACCCCTTGGTGGTCGCCGCCCTCGGCGAGCAGGTGGCGCTGGCGCTGGGGGAGGCGCACGAGCGCGGCTTCGTCCACCGTGACGTCAAGCCGGCCAACATCCTGCTCACCCAGGACGGACTGGCGAAGGTCACCGACTTCGGGATCGCCAAGGCGCTCGGCAGCCGCGACGACACCCTGACACGCCCCGGGACGGTGATCGGGACCGCGGCGTACCTCGCTCCGGAGCAGCTCGCGGGGCACGAGGTCGACGCGCGCGCCGACGTCTACGCCATGGGCGTCGTCCTGTACGAGTGCCTCACCGGCGAGCCGGCCTTCCAGGGTGACACGCCGACCGCCACCGCCGCGGCGCGTCTGTCGCGCGAGCTGCCCCCGCCCCGGACGGTGCGCGCGGACGTGCCGCGGGCCCTGGACCGTGTGGTGGTCACCTGCACGCGGCGCGACCCCGACCGACGCTACGTCGACGGCAACGCCGTGGCCGCGGCACTTGCACCGCTGGTGCACACGCGCCCGGCCGAGCTCACCGCGACGCTGGTCGGCGGGCGTCCGCTGCCCACCGGCGGCGGGAGGGAACGCGGCGACGTCGCTGCCGTGCCGAGCCTGGCCCGCCCCGACACGCGCCGGCGCTGGCTGGCCGCCTTCGTCGGCGGTGTGGTGCTGGCCCTGATCGCGCTGCTGGCCACCCAGGCGCTCCGCGACGATCCTGCCGGCGTGCCGGTCGTTGAGTCGGAAGCTCTGAACACGTCGACCGCTCGGTCGTCACACCCCTTCCCCGCGCCGGACGCGTGACCGCCGAGACGAGCCCGCAGGCGGTCCACGGTCCGGGAGCTCTCCGCGCCGCAACCGACGAGGACGTCCTGGCGTCGTACGTCGCCGGGCGCGACCGCGATCAGGCGTTCTCGGAGCTGATGGACCGCTACAGCCGCCGCGTCTACGCGATCGGCTTCCGCTACTTCGCCAACCACGCCGACGCCCAGGACGCCACGCAGGACACGTTCGTCGCGATCGCGCGCCGAGCGGCGACGTTCTCCGCGAACAGCAAGCTGTCGACGTGGGTGTACCGCGTGGCGATCAACGCCTGCAACGACCTGGCCCGCAAGCGGGCCCGTCGGCCCAGCATCCCTGTGGCGGACGTCCCCGACGTGGTCGACGCCACAGCATCCGAGCACGACGACGCCGTGATCGCGGCCGACACCGGGGCGGTCGTGCAGCGGGCGCTGTTGCAGCTCGACGAGGTCAGTCGCACTCTGCTCATCCTCGTCGCGATCGAGGGCTTGACCTACGTGGAAGCGGCCGGTGTCGCCGACCTGCCGATCGGCACGGTCAAGAGCCGGGTCCACCGAGCCCGGGCCCGGCTGGCCGACCTCCTCGCCGACCAGCTCGAGACGTAGGGAACCGACGTGCCCGTGACGACCTCGGACCAGTGACGACCGACGGAGGATCCGTGGAGACCGGCGAGCGGCTCTCCGCCTACCTGGCAGGTGAGCTCGACGCGGACGAGCGTGCGGCCGTCGAGGCCGACCTCGCCCGCGACCCGGCCTTGCGCGACACGCTCGAGTCGATCCGCCGCGTGCAACGAGCGCTCGACTCGATGGGTGAGGTCACGCCCCCGCCCGGGTTCGATGACCACCTGCGTGAGGTCGTGGCCGCCGAGGTCGCACGCCAACGGACGCACGACGACGAACTCGCCGATGCCCGTCGCCGCCGCGCGCCGTGGCGGACGCTGGGCGTCGCGGCTGCGGCCGCGTCGCTGATCGTCGTCGTGGGGGTCGGTGCCGGCTGGCTCCTACGAGGCGGGGCCGGTCGCGCACCCGACCAGGCCGCACCGGCCGCAGAGGGACGCCCGGGCTTGGACGTCCCGGTCATCGAGACCCGCAACGACTACTCCGACCTCGAGCTGCAACGGCTCGCCGTCAACGTCGACATCCGCACGGTGATCCCGCCCGGGCTGGGCCCCGACGAGGCGGCGACGTACGCCGACCGACTCCAGGCTCAGTTGGCGGGGGCCGCCGACATGCGGGCTGAGTCGCTGTCGGCTAAGGATCGGGCCAACGCCGCCGCGGGACGGGACGACGACCGTATCAACGACGGCGCGGTCCGCGAACAGGCGCAATCGCAGGGCGCGCTGTCGGCCGACGACCTGCTGCGTCAGCGCGTGGGCGCCGCAGCCGACGACGTCCGCCGCTGCCTGCCTGAGATCCTCCAGTCGGCCCGCACCCCGGTCGTCCCGGTGTACGTCGAGGTGGCCCGCTACCGCGGCGAACCGGCGATCGTCTACGCGTTCGCCGCCGAGGATCCCAACGCCGGGACGTACCGCCGGGTCGAGGTGTGGGCCGTCGCCCGCTCCGACTGCCAGGTGTTGAGCTTCAGCCAGTACGACCGCACCGGCTGATCTAGCGGTACACGACCCAGGCGCCGTAGGCAGCAGCCAGGTAGGTCAGGACGTGGATCCCCCCGGGCAGCAGCTGGCCCAACAGCAACCACGCCACCGCGACCGACGCCACCGCGAACGCGATCGCCGCCACCCGGAAGGCTGTCGCCCGGTTGCGCTCCCCGGCCCGGTCGACCAGCCTTGCGATCCCGTAGCCCAGGAAGCCGCTGGCGATCAGCGTGAACCAACCGCGCGTGCCCGCGATGAACGCCGCCAGGAGCACTCCTCCGGCGGCCGCGGCTGCCACCCCAGCGGCTCCCGCCTTGACC
>JALYHG010000255.1 GCA_030776725.1 Actinomycetota bacterium | reverse complement strand
GGCCAGTTCACGGGCGGCGCGCTGGTAGGCGGCACGTGCATCGGCCAGGCGGGCCAGCAGCGCGGCGCGGGCCTCGTCGTCGGGGACCGTGGCCGCCTGCTGCTCGAGGGTGTCGAGCAGGCCGGGCACGACCGCGTCGAGCTGGTGGCGGACGCCGGCCATCAGCGGAGACAGGTCCACGGTCGGGACCACCCCCGCCAGCGCAGCGGCCGCGTCGACGCCTGCGCGGGCCTGCGCCAGTGCGGAGTCGACGTGGTCGGAGTCCAACCGCAGCACCGGACGTCCGGCTTCGACCACCTCGCCGTCGGCGACGAGGAGCTCGGCGACGTGTCCGCTCGCCGGGGCGGTGACCGCGCGCCGGTCGGCGGGTTCGACGGTGGCCGGGGCGGCGACGGTCTGGTGCACCGTGCCGGACGTGACGGCAGCCAACTCCACCGCAGGCGCGCCACCAGCGGTGCAGGTCGTCAACACGACGACACAAGCGGCGACGGGGGCGATCCGGCGGCCGGCGGACCCCGCCGCCCGTGCGCGCGGCGGCGATGTCACGATCGGGCGAGCTCCTCGCTGCGGTGCTTGGCCGCCTCGATCGCGTTGAGGAACGCGGCCCGGACCCGGGCGTGCTCCAGTTCGCGGATCGCGGCGATGGTGGTCCCGCCGGGCGAGGTGACCATCTCGCGGAGCTCGACGGGGTGGCGGCCGGTGTCGCGGAGCATCTTGGCGGAGCCCACCATGGTCTGGATGATCAGCTCGGTGGCGACGTCGCGTGGCAACCCCAGGAGGATCCCGGCGTCGATCATCGCTTCGGCCAACAGGAAGAAGTAGGCCGGCCCGGATCCGGACAGGGCCGTGACCGCATCGAGGTGCTCCTCGGGCAGGCGCAGCACCCTCCCGACGTGGCCGAGGATCTTCTCGGCGATCTCCAGGTCAGCGTCGGTGGCGTGCGCGCCCGGCGAGAGCACGCTCATGGCTTCGTCGACCTGCACCGGGACGTTGCTCATGACCCGCACCACGGGGACGTCGGCACCGACCGCCGCCTCGATGCGGCCGGTGGGGACACCCGCAATCACGCTGATGACGGTCTGGCCGGCCCGGAACGTGTGGCCGTCGCGGGCCAGGAGCGCCCCGACCGACTGTGGCTTCACCGCCAGGATGACGACGCCCGCGCCGCTGATCGCCTCCTGGTTGTCCACGGTGGCGTGGACACCGTAGGCGCCGGCCAACTCCGCGCAGCGTTCCTCGCGGCGGGTGGTGCACACGATGCGGTCGGCCCCGATCCAACCGGAGCGGAGCAACCCCGACAGCAGCGCTTCGCCCATCCGACCGGTCCCGACGATCGCGAGCGTGTCGTGCACCTGCCGCCGCTCCTGGTCGCGTCCGCGCGCAGTATCCCGCCCGCTGCCCGCTCCCGCGAACGCTGCCGGGGACGGGCGCGGTCAGCGCCGCCCGACCAGGGCGCGGAGGAAGAACGCGACGTTGGCGGGGCGCTCCGCCAGGCGGCGCATGAAGTACGGGTACCACTCGCCGCCGAACGGGACGTAGATCCGCAGCCGCCAGCCGTCCGCGACGAGGGCCCGCTGCAGTGGTTCTCGGACCCCGTAGAGCATCTGGAACTCGAAGTCGTCCGCCGCCCGGCCGTCGCGACGGGCGGTGTTCTTGGCGCGGTGGATCAGCCGGTGGTCGTGCGTCGCGATACGCGGGTAGTGGGCGGTGCGCAGGAGGGTGTCGGCGAGCCGCGCGAACGCGGCGTCGACATCGGCCCGGTCGGGGTAGGCGATCGACGGGGGTTCGGCGTACGCACCTTTGCACAGCCGCAGCGACGCACCCGCCGCGACGAGCGTCGCGACGTCGTCGGGGGTGCGGTACAGGTAGCTCTGCACGGCACAGCCGAGGTTGCCGTGACCCGCGGCGCGCAGCTCGAGGACCAGGTCCACGGTCGCCTGCGTGTAGGCGCTGCTCTCCATGTCGAGGGTGACGTCGGTGCCGGCGCGGTCGGCGTGGTGGCAGATCTCGGCGATCAGGTCGCGGCACAGCGACCGTGAGATCGCCAGGCCCAGCTGGGTCGGTTTGACCGACAGGGATCCGTCGAGGCCGGCGGCAGCGAGCCGGTCGAGCGCCTGGCGGTAGACGTCGGCCGCTCGGCGGGCGACGGCCGGCTCGTCGACCGCTTCGCCGAGGTAGTCCAGGCTCACCGCGAAGCCGCGTCGATGCAGTCGGACGGCGGCGCGGAGCGCGTCGTCGAGGGTCTCTCCGGCGACGAACCGGGTCGCGACGGCGCGTGCGACCGGCAGCTGCTCGGCAGCACGTCGCAGGGTCGTGCTCGCCGACGCGGCGATCAGTGCTCGCCGCAGCACCGCACCTGGCGACCCGCTCACCCGCCACCGACGGGGTTGGGTGGGAGGTCGTTGGCGGCGCGCCAGCGCTGCTCCGCGGCGATGTAGCTGGCGAAGCCCAGCCGCAGGACGGCGTCGAAGACCTCGTCGGCGGTGGTCAGCACCGCCCCGAGCAGCTGGTCGAAGCTGGTCGCATCCAGGGTCGCCAAGGGGATCGCCCCGGTGAGGATGACATCGCCGTCGTCGTCGAGCGCGAAGTGGACCGGCAGACGCTTGCGGTTGCGCTGCAACAGGTAGCGGTACACCCTGGCGTGGTTCTCGTCCGGGCGGCCGCACAGCAACGCCTCGACGTGCAGGGACCGGTCGTCGACCGACAGCAGCACCGGCAGGGTCCGCTTGCGTTCACCGCTGAGGACGGTCGTCCACGCGTCGGGTGCGACCTGGTGGTGGGGCAGCTCCGCGGCGTCCAGCTCGTCGGTGATGACCTGCCCGGCCGCGTCCCGGGCGGTCACGCCCCGGCCCCCTGGACCCTGGCCGTGATCCCGGACACGTCCCGGTAGACGGCGAGGATCCCGTCGACGGTGCGATCCCAGGACGCCTGCCGGGCGGCGCGCACGCCTGCGGCTGCGGCGTGGGCGCGACGCGCGGGATCTCGGAGGTAGGTGACCACCGCCGCCGCGTGGTCGGACGGGTCATGGCCGTCGACCAGCGTCCCACCGTCGCCGACCACCGCCTGGAGCCCTCCCACCCGGGCGGCGACGACCGGCGTGCCGCAGGCCTGTGCCTCGAGGGCCACCAGCCCGAAACTCTCGCTGCGGCTGGGGACGACGACGACGTCGGCGGCGCGGTACACGTCGGCGAGGTCGCCCTGGGGGCGGGCCGGGGCTACGGCGACGGCTGGGCCCACCGCGAGGCTGCGGGCCAGGGCGAGCAGTTCGTCCGGGCCGGTCCGGCCGTGACCGTTGCCCGAGGCCCCACCGACGACCAGGAGGCGTGCGTCGGGGACGTGATCGCGGACGCGGGCGAGGGTGCGGACCGCGACGTCGGGCGCCTTCAACGGCTGGAGCCGTCCGACGAACAGCAGCAACGGACCGTCGCCTCCGGGAGCCTCACGAGGTTCCCCGGCGGGGGCGGGGTGGAACACGTCCAGGTCCACGCCGGGTGACACCACCGCCAGGCGCGCGCCGGACGTGCCGTAGCTGCGGTGCAGGAGCCTCGCCTCGTCGCAGACGGGGACGACGATGCGGTCGGCGTCGCCGACCAGTTGTTCCTCGACGAGGAGGCGGACGCCTGGTTCGGGCGGTTCCCCGGCACCGCGCGCGGCGTCCTTCACGCGAGCCAGCGTGTGGAACGTCTGCACCAGCGGCACGCCCCAGCGCTGCCGCAGCCGGCGGCCCACCCACCCCGACATCCAGTAGTGGGCGTGGATGACGTCGTAGCCGCCGTGGCCGACGACGGTCTCCGCCCGCCTCTCGACGCCCAACAGGAACGCGGACAGATGGGTGTGCAGCGTCGACTTGGCGATCGGCCGGCGTGGGCCGGCCATCACGTGATGGACGTGCAGCCGCTCTCCGAGCTCCACGACCGCGGGCAGGTCCGCGGCTGCCGCCCGGGTGAAGATGTCGACCGCGACGCCGCGGGCGGCGAGCCGGCGCGCCACCTCCAGCACGTAGACGTTCAGGCCGCCACCGTCGCCGGTCCCCGGTTGGTCCAGGGGGGATGTGTGCACGCTCAGGACGGCGAGCCGTCGGATCGCGTCGGTCACGCCGCCGCTCGTGGCCGGGCGGTGACCGTGCACACGCGCCGGTCGGTGGCCCCGAACCGGTACTTGTACGGCTCGTCGCCGCGGAGCAGGTCGAACACCGTGAAGCCCTCCTCCGCGGCGATACGTATCAGCTCCCCGACCAGCACCATGCCGGGCGCGAGGCTCGCCAGGTGGCGGTCGAACGCCGAGTTGTACAGGCGCCACTCGCCGAGGTCAGCGCCGCCGACCAGCGAGACGGTGAGCGCTGCGGGGCTGCCGTCGACGTCGAGGCGGTGCATCCGCAGGACGCCGTCGGAACCGAACTCCTGCGCCAGGGCGAGGAAGAACGCCTGCATGCGCTCGTCGACGAAGAAGCGTCCCTTGTCACCGTCCAGCGACCGGTTCATCGCGATGAACGTGGCCATCGCACCTTCGAGGTCCTCCGTGTCGACCGAGACCAGCTTCACGACACCGCCTTCCCGGGCGAGTTTCCGGGCTTTGCGCCGGATCTCGTGGCGCTGCTTCCCGCTGATGCGCTGCAGGTAGGCGTCCCACCCGCCGGTGAGGTCGACCCGGGGACAGACCCCGTCGACACCGGCGTCAACGACCTCCAACCCGGCGCGGGTCGCGCGGTCGCACAGCAGCTGCGCCCATCCGGCATCCTCGGCGAGCCCTCCGGCGATCAGCTCGTCGAAGTCCGCTTCCTCGGCCAGCGACGCGAGCCAGGCGTCGACCACCGCGGCGCGGTGTTCCGCACGACTCACCGGCCCGCGGTAGTCGGTGACGTGTTCCCCGCCGGCGAAGTGCACGGTGCGGCGCCCATCGGCTGCACGCTCGCGGACCTCGGGGACCACGCCGACCACCTGGGCTGCGTCCATGACGAACCGCAGGCGCAGGTCACAGTCGCCCCGCAGGTGGTCGCACCACCGTCGCAGGAACCGTGCGCTGGCGAAGATGTTCGCGGCCGGGTCCACAGCGACCAACCGCTCCCAGGCGGTCGCCAGCTCACCTGTGGGGAAGCGGTCCTCGGTGCGGACGTCGAACAGGACAGGCTCCGGGTGGGGGTCGACCCGAGACTACCGGCGGGACCCGCGCCACCGGCGTGGTGGCGGTCGCCGGCCTTCAGCCCGTGGCCGCCTCTTCGTCGTCCGACTCGCCTCCGGAAACGGCGACGACCTCGTTCTCCCGCCGGAACGAGCGGTAGATCTCGATCAGCGCCGCCCGTTGGCGCTCGTTGAGGGACGCGTCGCGGACGATCGCGACCTCCAGGTCGGGGACGTCGCCGCGTTCCTCGAGGATCCCGGCCTTGACGTACAGCGTCTCCGAGGAGATCTGCAGCGCTTTGGCGATGGCCTGCAGGATCTCCGCGGAGGGCTTGCGCAGGCCCCGCTCGATCTGGCTGAGGTAGGGGTTCGACACGCCAGCGAGACGCGCCAGGTGCCGCAGGGAGTACTGGGCGCGGCTGCGTTGGTCGCGGATGTACTCCCCGAGCTCGGTCAGGCGCGCGGAGGCGACTGCGGCGCGGGAGCGATCATCACCAGTCGATGCCGCCTGCTCGTCGGGCTGGTCGGCCACCTCACCGCTCCTGGTCGTGGACGCCTCCCCAGCGGAACGGGCCGCGAGGCTACCAGCGACCCCCACATGACCACGAGCGTCGGACAGCCCGCAACCGCTCCGCGAACGCGCTCACCTGGCGGGTCCACCGCACCGACCCGGCGGGACGCCCGCCGCCGAGCACCCGTGGGGGCGTCCACACCTGGTCGGGCACCACCTCCAAGGCGACGAGCAGCCCGTACAGCACGGTCGCGGAAGCGCGGTGGGCGCCGTCCTCGACCTTGACCGCCACCCCGTACCGCTGTCCGGACGGCTCGCGCCACGCCGCCCCGAACGTCCCCTCCGCTCCCGGCTTGGCCACCACACCCGCCGCCAGCAGAGCCGACTCCAGACGGCCGGTCCCCCCCACCAGCAGCGGGTGTGCCAGCCCGGCCGCCACCACCGTCCTCCACCGTCCATCGGGATCAGCGAGCTGGCGGAACGCACGGGCCAGGTCGGCGAGCGGCACCGCCACCGCCGGTGCCCCGCACCCGTCGACGCCCACCCCGACCGGCGGGCCGACGGCCTCGCGCACGACCGCCAGGACGTGGCGTTGGACGGGTCCGTCGGGGTCCAGCAGCCGGTGGCGCGGACAGCGCGCTGCCCGTCCCGCCAGCGCGAACAGCGCGTGTTTCCCGGAGCAGTTGTGGCGGAGCGGGTCGACGACAGC
>JALYHG010000254.1 GCA_030776725.1 Actinomycetota bacterium | reverse complement strand
GTCCCGGGTCGGTCGAACGTCGGTCCGTCTCTGCGGCGACGCCGCCGTAGGGTCGCCATCGACGTCCCAGGGAGGTCGCCATGGACGGTGAGGCGTCCAGCGCCGCTGCGTACGTACCCGCATCGCGGGACCTGCCCGCTCTCCAGGAGGCCGCGGCCGACTGCAAGGGCTGCGGCCTGTACCGCGACGCGACCCAGACCGTGTTCGGTGACGGCGGGCGGGACGCCGACGTCATGTTCGTCGGCGAGCAGCCCGGCGACCAGGAGGATCGCGAGGGTGCCCCCTTCGTCGGTCCCGCGGGACGCGAACTCGACCGCGCGTTGGAGCGGGTGGGGATCGACCGCACGCAGACGTTCGTCACCAACGTCGTGAAGCACTTCAAGTGGAAGCAGCGCGGACGGAAGCGTCTCCACCAGACCCCCAACCGGGAAGAGATCGAGGCCTGCCGCCCGTGGCTCGACGCCGAGGTCGAGGCGGTGCATCCCAAGGTGATCGTCGCGCTGGGTGCCACCGCCGCCAAGGCACTGCTGGGGTCGTCGTTCCGGGTGACCAGGCAGCGGGGGGAGCTCCACCCCGGCCCCAACGGCGCGCTGGTCACCGCCACCGTGCATCCCTCGTCGATCCTGCGCGCCCCGTCCGATGAGGACCGTCACGCCGCACGGCAGGCGTTCGTCGCCGATCTGCAGCGCATCGCCGACGTCATCCGCGAAGGCGCCCTGGGCGGCTTGATGCACGACACCAAGGACGACCTGTACGACCAGGCACAACAGGCCGACATCCCCGGCCGCTCGTCGATGACCAAGCAGCAGCTGGCGGAGGAGCTGGCCGACCGGCTCGAGTGACCGCCGCGGCCCCGAGCCGTGGGGTCGTGCCGGACCGGCGCCTGCTCGCACTCGCGGTCGGTCGCGCCGCCCCGCGCGCTGACGCCCCGACCGACGTCACACCGCCCACGGGTAGGTGTCGGGGACCTTCCCCGACTCCCAGGCGCTGGTCGGGTCGAGGGGCTGCAAAGCGGTCGTCTCGTCGATGTGGATCACCACGTCGAACTGTGACGGCAGCTGCGCGCTGAAGTAGTGGCTGATCCGCTCGGTCTCGGGCCGGTAGACCACCCCGATCGCGCGTTCCAGCCGCGGCTCGCCGAACGTGGCCGCCACGTCCGGGTCGTGCATGTCCAGCCAGAACCGGTCGGCGGCGACCTCGTGCAGGACAGCTTCGTGGCTGTCGGGGAGCGCGTCGCGGACCCGTTGACGCAGCATCGGGCCGTCCCACTGCGACGCTGCGGTGACGTGGCCACGGTGGGTCGTGAACCCCACTGCGGTGACCTGCCCGGGATGGCGTTCGCGCAGCAGCTGCCCGACGTTGATCTGACCGCGGCGTCGGCCCATCTCGGTCGCACGGGCGTCGCCGAGGTGGGAGTTGTGTGCCCACACCGCGATCCGAGGCTCACCCACGCGACTCGCGTGGTGTTCGGCCAACGCGTCGACGGTGTCGGCCATGTGCGTGTCGCGCAGGTTCCACGAGTCGTCGCGGCCGCGGAACATCGCCCGGTAGTACCGCTCCGCGTCGGCCACCAGGCGCGCGTTCTGTTCGGCATCGAAGAACGCATCTTCACGGGGCTGCCCGTCAGAACCGACGTAGGCGTGAGCGTTGCGGCGCAGCTCCACGAGTTGCTCGACGACGTCGGCCTCGCACGGTTCCTGGCCCGCCACCGCGATGGCGTGCCCGTACCGCTGACCATCCACCCCGACGTGGTCGAAGCAGTCGTAGCGGAGCCGGGCGCGCTCCGCGGCTTCGGGGTCGACCGCGTCGAGGTAGCGCAGCACCTCCTCGATCGAGGTGAACAGGCTGTACAGATCCATCCCGTAGATCCCGGTCGGGACGTCGCGGTCGGCGTTGTGCTCGCGGAGCCACGCAGCGAAGCCGGCGACCACCGTGTTCCGCCACATCCACGTCGGGAACCGGGTGAAGTCGCCCAGTGCCGCTCGCGGGTCGGCGTCGTCGGAGCGGTGACGGACGTACCCGTCGAGCCGGGCGGCGTCAGGCCAGTCCGCCTCCAGAGCCACGGCGTGGAAGCCGTGGTCGGCGATCAGTCGCCGGGTGAGATCGGCGCGCAGATCGTAGAACTCGTGGGTGCCGTGCGTGGCCTCCCCGAGGAGCACGTAGCGCGAACCCGCGAGCCGCTCCGCCAGCGCTGCGATGGCGGCGTCGTCCAGCGGGTGCGCCCGGCTGTCGAGCGTGTCGTGGGTCATCGCCGCCCCGGTCGTTGGTGGCGCGTGGTGATCCCCGCTTGGGCGCGTGGTGATCCCCCGACGACCGTAGCGGCCGACGCCCGAGGCGCTAGCCGGTCCCACGCCGCCCGTCGCGCGGCCCGTATCGTCTGCCGGGATGCTCGCTCCGGTGATCGTGGCTGCTGCGCTCGTGGCGTACAACACCGTGGCGAACCTGCTGCCTCTTCCCGCCCGCTGGTACGTGCCGACCAACCTGGCTGTCGCCGCCGGGCTGGCGGCCTGGGCGGTGGCGACGGGGCTCGCACCGGCGTCGATCGTGGGCGACGACCCGGCTGCAGGGCTGGCGGCCGGCCTGGGTGTCGCAGCCGCAGCCGCCGCGGCGTTCGCCACGCTGCTCGGCCTGTCACGCCGGCACCGGTCGATCCGCCGGGCGCTCGCCGATCAGCGCGCCGCCGACATGAGCCCGACGACGTTGTCCTGGCACATCCTCGTGCGCATCCCGTTGGGGACCGTCGTGTTGGAGGAGGTCGCCTTCCGCGGCGTGCTCCTCGCCGCGTTCGCTGGCCCGCTGGCGACCACCAGGGCGGTGGTGGCATCCAGCGTCGCGTTCGGCTTGTGGCACATCGGGCCGACCATCCCGACGCTTCGCACCAACCGCATCACCGACCCTGCCCGGACCGTGCTGGGGGTCGCCGGCGCGGTCGTCGTGACGACGGTTGGCGGGGTGGGCCTGTGCGTGCTGCGGCTGGCGAGCGCCTCGCTCGTCGCTCCAGCGCTGGCCCACTGGGCGATCAACGCGTCGGGGCTCGCGGCCGCCGCGGCGGTGCACCGGCGCGGGCACACGACCGGCGCGGTCGACCAGCCCAGGCGTTACGGTCGCCAGTGACAGGAGGACCACATGGCGAAGATCGACGTGACCCCGGCCGGCAACCGGCTCTTCCGTGTCGGTATCGAGGACGACGCCGGCCGATCCGAACACGAGGTGACCGTCCCAGACGGCTACGCCGACCAGCTGGGCGCCGGAGACGTCGCCCTGCAGGACCTGGTGCGCGAGTCGGTCCGGTTCCTGCTCGAGCGAGAACCGAAGGAGCAGATCCTGAGCAGCTTCGCGCTGTCGGACATCCCGCAGTACTTCCCCGAGTACGAGGACGAGATCGCGGGGCGCGTCGCCGGCTGACGGATGGGAGCGCTCGATCGGGTCCGCGACTGGCCGGTCGACGAGGCGGCCGTCGGCGCGGCGGACGCCGACGCGATCCTGGAGACGGTCGGCCCGAGCGGTCAGGTGTTCCCGTGGGCGTCGGTCACCAAGCTGTTGACCGCCTACACCGTCCTGGTCGTCGTCGACCAGGGCACCATCGGTCTCGACGATCGCGCCGGACCGGAGGGCGCGACGGTCGCGCACCTGCTGGCGCACACGTCCGGTCTCCCACTCCGCGGCGAGGATCCGGTCGCCCGGCCGGGGGAGCGGCGCATCTACTCGAGCGCGGGCTTCGAGGTGTTGGGACGGGTCCTGGGCGACCGCACCGGCATGTCGTTCGGCGAGCTCGTCGCTGACAACGTCCTCGAGCCGCTGCAGATGGACGCAACCGTCGTGGCCGGCTCCACCGCGCATGGCGCACGCGGACCGCTGACCGACCTGCTGGCGCTCGGCCGGGAGTTCCTCACCCCGACCCTGGTCGGCCGCGACCTGTTCGCCCGTGCCACCAGCGTGGCGTTCCCCGGCCGGTCGGGCGTGTTGCCGGGGTTCGGACGCCAGGACCCCAACGACTGGGGGCTGGGGTTCGAGCGACGCGATGACAAGCACCCGCACTGGACGGGAACTTCCAACTCCTCAGCGACGTTCGGACACTTCGGCCGGAGTGGTTCGTTCCTGTGGGTCGATCCCGAGGCCGGTCTGGCGTGTGCCTGCTTGGTCGACCGCGAGTTCGGGCCGTGGGCGGTCGACGCGTGGCCTGCGCTGTCCGACGCCGTGGTCGGCGAGTACGGCGCGGCCGGGCGGCGCTCCGCAGCGGGATGATGCGGGGCGCGTGAAGCGTTACAGGATGTCCACCCCTGTGCCGACAACTGGGGGTGGCCTCACGACACCGAAGGGACGCGCCCGTGCCTGTCACCGAGCTCGTGGCGTCCGACGCCGCCGTCGTCGAGCTGCTCGACCGCGCCGCGGAGCGCGGCTACCTCCTGGTGTCCGAACTCGAGGAGCTGCGCTCCGCGCTGGACGCGGACGGTTCCTGGGCGGACGAGGTCGCGGCGTTGGCACGCGACCGCGACGTCGAGGTCGTCGACGATGTCTCGGGGGACGAGGAGCCCTCGGGCGAGGTCCGGATGTCGATGTCCGGCGATCCCGTCCGCCAGTACCTGGACCTGGCCGGGCGGACTCAGCTGCTCGACGCCGAGCGTGAGCAGGACCTCGCCAAGCGGTACCAGGCGGGCCTCGCCGCCGCCGCGATGCTGGACGGCGCTGGCCGTCTCACCCCCCGCCAGCGTGCCCGGCTGCACGCGATCCGCCGTGACGGGGAACGCTCCAAGGAACACATGGTCCGCGCCAACCTCCGACTGGTCGTGCCGCAGGCCAAGAAGTGGATCGGTCGCGGGATCGACTTCATCGAGTTGATCCAGGAGGGAAACCTCGGGCTGATCCGCGCCGTCGAGAAGTTCGACCACACCAAGGGCTACAAGTTCTCGACGTACGCGGTGTGGTGGATCCGTCAGGCGCTGCAGCGCGGGTTCGCGGACAAGGCCCGCACCATCCGGGTCCCGGCCCACGTGTGGGAGCTGTCGGCGAAGCTGCGCCGAGCCGAGATCGACCTGCGCAACGAGCTCGGCCGCGATCCCACGGACGAGGAGATCTCGGCACGGACCTCGGTCGATCTCGCCCGGATCGGCGACGTCCGGGAGGTCCTGCAGGACCTGACTTCGCTGGACCGCCCCGTCGGTGAGGACGGGGATGCCAGCATGGGAGACCTCGTTCCCGACACGGACACCGCCGACCCCGAGCGCACCGCCTCGGCGGGCGACGCTCGCTCGCGCCTCGCCCGGGCCTTGACCGGCCTGACCGAGCGCGAGCGCGCCATCCTCGAGCTGCGGTACGGCTTCGTGGACGGCGATACACGGACCCTGGACGAGATCGCCCAGGAGTACGGGTTGAGCCGCGAGCGGATCCGCCAGCTCGAGCAGGAGGCGCTGGCCAAACTGCGTCATCCAGCGCGGGGCGCCAACCTCGGCTCGCTCCTCGACGCTGTCGCGGCCGCGTGACGGCGGACGCCGACGCCTCCCGACCGTCACGCGCCCCGGAAGCGGCCACGGTGGCCCTTCGGGTCCCCGACCCGTCGGTGATCCTGCTGGTCGGGATCGCCGGGTGCGGGAAGTCGACGTTCGCCGAGCGACACTTCACGTCGACCGAGATCGTCTCCTCCGATCGCTGCCGGGCCCTGGTCGCCGACGATCCCACGGACCAGGCCGCCACCGGTGACGCGTTCTCGCTGCTGACCTTCATCCTCGACAAACGGCTGAAGCGGCGCCGTCTGACGGTCGTCGACGCCACCAACCTGACCCGCGATCAGCGTCGGCGCTACCTGGGCTTGGCCGCCAAGTACGACGTGCCGGCGGTCGCGGTCGTGTTCGACCTGCCGTTCGAGATCTGTGTCGCCCGGGACGAGGGCCGCGGCGACCGCCGCGTTGGGCGCGACGTCCTGGACAGCCAGCGGCGCGAGTTCGAACGGGGCGTGGAGCAGCTGCGGCGCGCCTCGGAGTACCGGGTGCTGAAGATCCTGTCCTCGCCGGAGGAGGTGGACGCGACGGCGGTGGTGCGTGAGGACGCCGGCAGGTAGGCCGCCCGCCCCCGCCCGGCCTGGCTGTGCAACGCCCCGACCGTCAGGTCAGTCCGTGACGCGAGGCGTCCTGGTGGTGGACGAACTCCACCTCGGCGTCCTCGTACCCCTGCTCTGACTGCGGGAAGGCGTTCCCCTCCCAGCCGCACAGGCAGCGGGCGACGACGTACACCTCGTCCTCACGGATGTCCTCGCGCGGGTCGAACTGGTGCACGTTGGGCACGGGATCCTCCTGGTCCTCGACGGGCCGCCCGGTGGTGTGCAGCGGCGACCGCGTGCTCTCGGCGGCGCGACAGCGACCGCCACGGCGAGCGCTACAGGTACTGGCCGGCACCTCCCTGGCGGCCGCCCCCTTCGATCGCTTGCCGGCGCTGGAGCTGTGCCAACTGCTGCAGCTGCTCCTGGGTGGCCATGCTCGCCTGGATACCGCGGAACAGGCCCTCGAGCCAGCCGGCCAGCTGCGCCTGGGCCACCCGCAGCTCCGAGCCACTGGGTGTCCCGTCGGGTAGCAGGCTCATCTCCTCCAGTTCCGCGCCCAGGTCCTCCGACACGATCTCCTTCAGCGACGCGATCGCCTGATCGTGGATCTCCGCGAGACGTTCGCGGCCGGCCTCGTCGAGCTCGGTTGCGCGGACCTCGTCGAGCATGCTGCGCACCATATGCGCGATGCGCATCAGTCGCGTGGGGTGCTCGACCTCCTCCTGAGGCGACGTGTCGCGGTCGACGAAACGCTGCGCAGGCGTCTGTTCGGCGTCGGGCTGTCCGGTCTGGCCCTCGCCGTCGGTCGGCGGCGCCTCGTCGGGGCTGAAGCGGTCAGCGTCGGCCACGGTCTGCTCCTGTCTCCTGCGTCCTAAGCAAGACGACGCCGACCGGTTCCGCAACCGGGCGGCCACCGGCCCGCGACACCGACCACCCGCTCGGACCGGGTACAGAGCGCCGCCACGGCCTTCCTGCGCCGTACGGTCGCGGGTGGATCGGGGCGAGGGGGCCGATGACCACGATCGCGCTGGCGGGCGACACCATGCTCGGCCGGAAGGTCGCCGAACGGCTGGCGGACGTCGGGCCGAGCGAGCTGTTCGACGCGGCCGTGGTCGCGGTCTTCAACGAAGCCGACATCGTCGCTGTCAACCTCGAGTGCTGCATCTCCGACCGTGGCTCACCGTGGCACGACCCGCGCAAACCGTTCTTCTTCCGCGCCCCGCCCC
>JALYHG010000253.1 GCA_030776725.1 Actinomycetota bacterium | reverse complement strand
CCAACCGCCACCGGCCATCGGGGAGACGCAGCCGCTCGAGCGTCGCCATCTGGCCTCCGGCGTTGACCGCGACCAGTGCCCGGTCGCCGTCGGCGGTCCAGCGGTGCCAGGCCAGCACCGGCTGAGCATGGCCGGTGGTCACCTCCAGACGCTCGCGGTCCAGCGACGCCAGCGCCGGAACGTCGCGGCGCAACGCCAGCAGACGCCGGTAGCGGTCCTGGAGGGCGGCGTGCTGTTCCTCGTGCTTGCGTCCGTGGTCGAGGCGGGACCGTTCGAACGTCGCGGGGTCCTGGGGGTCGGGGGGCTCGCCCACCCAGGCGAAGGCTGCGAACTCCTCCTTCCGTCCCGCCCGTACCGCCTCGACCAGGTCCGCGTCGGTGTGGCTGACGAAGTACTGGAACGGGTTCGTCTCGCCGTACTCCTCCCCCATGAACAGCAACGGGACGAACGGCGACAGCACGACGCACGTGGCGGCGACCGCGAGCGCGTCCCACGGCACCAGCGCCGGCAGCCGCTCGCCGTCACGGCGGTTACCGACCTGGTCGTGGTTCTGGGCGCAGACCACGAACCGTTCCGCGGGGACCGCGGTTGGAGCCGCCCCGTGTCGTCGCCGGCGGTGCACCGACCGTTGACCGGTGAACACGAAACCGTCGCGGAGCGCCGCGGCCAGGTGACGGACGTCGCCGAAGTCGGCGTAGTACCCGGCTCGCTCGCCGGTCAGCAGCGCGTGCAGGGCGTGGTGGAAGTCGTCGCTCCACTGGGCGTCCAGCCCGTACCCGCCGAGCTCGTGTGGGCGGATCAGCCGCGGGTCGTTGAGGTCGCTCTCGGCGATCACCGCGATGCGGCGGTTGCGACGCTCGGCCAGGTCGTGGGCGGCACGTCCCAGCTCGTCGAGGATGTGCAACGCTGACCGGTCGAAGATCGCGTGGACCGCGTCGAGCCTCAGGCCGTCGACGTGGCAGTCGTCCAGCCAGTACAATGCGTTCTCGATGAAGTACCGCCGGACCTCGTCGCTCCAGGCGTCGTCGAAGTTGAGGGCCGGACCCCACGGCGTGCCGTAGCGGTCGGTGAAGTAGTGGGCGAAGTCGGCGTGGTAGGCGCCCTCGGGACCGAAGTGGTTGTACACAACGTCGAGGATGACGCCCAGGTCGCGTGCGTGGCAGGCATCGACGAAACGGCGGAACCCGTCGGGCCCGCCGTACGTCGACTCCGCCGCGAACGGCAGCACCCCGTCGTAGCCCCAGTTGCGTCCGCCCGGGAACTCCGCGATCGGCATCACCTCGACGGCGGTGATCCCCAGCTCGGCGAGCTCATCGAGGCGCTTGGCGGCGCTGTCGAACGTCCCAGAGTCGGTGTACGTCCCGATGTGCAGCTCGTAGATGACGAGGTCGCGCAGCGGCAGGCCGTGCCAGTGGTGGTCGCTCCAGGGGAAGTCCGCATCGACCACCGCGGAGGGGCCGTGCACGCCCTCGGGCTGGTAGCGCGATGCCGGGTCGGGGCGGACCACGTCGCCGTCGAGGCGGTACCGGTACCGGGTACCCGGGCCTGCGTCTTCGGCGACCGCACGGAAGTACCCGCGCGGCAGGGCCTGCATGGCGATCTGCCGGTCGTCGAGGAGCAGCTCGACCTGCGCGGCCTTGGACGCCCACACCAGGAACTCGGTGCGGTCGTCACTCGAAGACGTTGCGCCGAGCCGCGCTGTGCCGGTCACGTACGAGACTCGGTCCAACCCCCTTCGGACTCGGCTTTGAGCACGACCGTGCCGAGCGGAGGGATGGTGAGGTTGACGGCGTACGGCCGGCCGTGAACGGCGAACGGGGCGGTCTCCACGCCCCCGAGGTTGCCGATGCCGCTCCCGCCGTACTCGGCCGCGTCGCTGTTGAGGATCTCGCGCCAGAAACCGCTGCGAGGCACACCGACCAGGTAGTTGTGTCGGGGCACCGGGGTGAAGTTGCACGCCACGAGGATGATCTCGCGCGCTTCGCGGCTCTTGCGCAGGTAGGTGATGACGCTCTGCTGCCAGTCGGACGCGTCGACCCACTCCCAGCCGTCGGGATGGTTGTCGAGCTCGTGCAGCGCCGGCTCCTGTCGGTAGGCGGCGCCCAGGCTCTGGACCCAGCGGTGCACCCCATCGTGTTCGGGGTACTCCAGCAGGTGCCAGTCCAGGCTGGTCTCGTGGTTCCACTCGCGCCACTGAGCGATCTCGTCGCCCATGAACAGCAACTTCTTCCCGGGTGTCGTGTACATGTAGCCGTACAGCGCCCGGAGGTTGGCGAACCGCTGCCAGCGGTCGCCAGGCATCTTCTCGATCAGCGAGCCCTTGCCGTGGACGACCTCGTCGTGCGACAGCGGCAGGCAGTAGTTCTCGGTGAACGCGTAGATCCCGCGGAAGGTCAGCTGGTTGTGGTGCCACGCCCGGTGCACCGGATCCTGGCTGAAGTACTCGAGCGTGTCGTGCATCCACCCCATGTCCCACTTCATGCCGAACCCGAGACCACCGATGTAGGTCGGTCGCGACACCATCGGCCAGGCGGTGGATTCTTCGGCGATCGTCTGGACGTCGGGGAAGGCGGCGTAGATCTCACTGTTGAACCGGCGCAGGAAGTTGATCGCTTCGATGTTCTCGTTCCCGCCGTACTCGTTCGGGATCCACTCCCCCTCCCGCCGGGAGTAGTCCAGGTACAGCATCGACGCGACGGCGTCCACGCGGAGGCCGTCGAGGTGGTATCGGTCCAGCCAGAACATCGCGCTGGACATCAGGAAGCTGCGTACCTCCGCCCGGCCGTAGTTGAAGATGAAGCTGTTCCAGTCCGGGTGGATGCCCTGGCGGGGGTCGGCGTGCTCGTACAGGTGCGTCCCGTCGAAGTAGCCCAAGCCGTGCTCGTCCGTCGGGAAGTGCGACGGCACCCAGTCGAGGATCACACCGACGCCGTGCTGGTGGAGCGTGTCGACGAACGCCATGAAGTCCTGGGGGGTCCCGAACCGGCTGGTGGGCGCGAAGTACCCGGTCGTCTGGTAGCCCCAGGACCCGCCGAACGGGTACTCGGTGATCGGGAGCAGCTCCACGTGGGTGAACCCCATCTGCGTGCAGTACTCGGCGAGGGGCTCGGCGAGCTCCCGGTAGGACAGCGGCCGGTCACCCTCCTCGGGGCGGCGTCGCCAGGAACCGACGTGGAGCTCGTAGATGTTGATCGGGGCACCGAGGTCGTTGTGCTCGCTGCGGGTGCGCATCCACTCGTCGTCGGTCCAGGCGTAGTCCAGGTCCCACACCTTCGATGCCGTCTTCGGTGGCGTCTCGGTGTGGACGGCGTAGGGGTCGGCCTTGTCGGCCTGGTACCCGCCGTACCGCGACGCGACGTGGTACTTGTAGGCGTCGGCCTGCTGGACGCCGGGGATGAATCCTTCCCACACCCCTGAGCCGTGACGCTCCTGTAGCGGGTTCGCCCCGCGGTCCCAGCCGTTGAAGTCGCCGACCACCGCGACGTGTTCCGCGTTGGGCGCCCACACCGCGAAGGTGGCCCCTGCCTGCCCCTCGCTGGTCGCCAGGTGGGCGCCCAGCTTGTCGTAGAGCCGCAGGTGCGACCCTTCGTTGAACAGGTACAGGTCGTCGGCGGTGAGCCGCGACCAGGCCGGGGCGGGTGGCGCCGCAGGCGGGGCCGCGTCGGCCGCGGCATCGGGGGAGGCTGTGCCCTCGGCGATCGAGGCGGGGCCGTTCCCGGTGCCGTCGCGCCTGGTCGCTTCGGTCAGGTCGTGCTGCCTGTCACTGGCCATCGCTTGAGGTCCTTCCGGCCGAGCGTGCCTTGTTGATCCGTTCGACGGCGTCGACGACGCCGGGGAGGTCGTCGAGATCCTCCAGCCGGTGCCGCGCCCGGCGCCGCCAGTTGATCCGCTCATCGACGGTGCCCGGCGTGTTCTGTGGCTCGTCCTCCTGCCACAGATCCTCGACGTTGGCCAGGACGAGCCGCGCGTCGCTGGCACCCAGCCACTCCAGAAGCGCCTCCAGCACGGCCCCGGGGTCCTCGGTCCGATCCGGGCCGAGCCGGCCCTGGGCGTTGAGCAGTGCAGCGACCTCCGACCGCACCCTGGCACGGTCGTTGCGGTGGCGTCTCGCTTCGGCCTCGTCCAGGAGTCCCAGCTCCACACCGTCCTGCGCGTCGCGACCGTGCCACCACCGGGCGAACGGCGGCATGTCGTGGGTGTTGACGCTGGCGACGGTGTCGGCGGGGACCGGCGGGAGCACCGGGTCGGCGTCGGGATCCGCCTCGTACTGCACCACGTACATCCGTGCGACCCCGTGCGTGCTCAGCGCGTCGTCGACCTCGTCGGGGACGGTGCCCAGGTTCTCACCGATGACCCTCGAGCGGTGGCGGTGGCTCTCCAACAGCAGGACCGCGTACAGCTCGTCCGCGCGGTACCGCACGTACACGCCGTCGGACGTCTCCATCCCGTCGGGGACCCAGAACAGCCGGTGCAGGGCCATCACGTGGTCGAGGCGGAGCTCGTCCGCGAGCTCCAGGTGATGGCGGAGCACGTCCACCAGGTGGCGGTAGCCCGACGCGCGCAGGGCGTGTGGGTGCAGCGGCGGGAACCCCCAGTTCTGGCCGCCGGTGAAGATCCTGTCCGGGGGGGCTCCCGCCGACGCCCCGCGCGCGAACACCTCGCGGTGGCGCCACACGTCGTACCCGTCCGCGACCGTCCCGATCGGCAGGTCCAGGTAGGGGTGCTGTCCCGCCCGGCGCAGGTCGGTGGCCAGTGCGGCGACCTGCTCGCGGGCCAGCAGCTGGGCGTACAGGTGCATCCGTGCGACCGCGAGGTCGACCGTGTCGAGGTCGAGGTCCCCGTCGCGCGGGCCGGTGGGCCAGTCCCACCACGGCGAGCCGTACCGGGCCACGGCGCCGCGGAACAGCGCGTAGTCCTCGACCTGGGACCGTTGGGCGACGAGCCGCTCCAGGTCGCCGCGGCGGTCGCCGGGATCATCGAAGAAGCACCGCGACAACGCCGTGAGCACGTCGCGCTTGAGCCGGGCCAGGCGGCGGTAATCGACCAGTGAGGCACCGTGGAGGGCATCGCGTTCCGCGGCGAAGCGGTCGGAGCCGACCAGCGCCCGGGCCGCCTCGCAGCGGTCGAACTCCGGCGCGCGCGTGAGGTCGAGGTACAGCTCGTTCCAGAACAGGCGTGACACCGGACTGTAGGGGCTGGGGTCGTGGGGTTCCCCGGGACCTCCGAGGAAGACCGGCAGGAGAGGCAGCGTGCCCACCACCGCCCCGCCGCGGTCGGCGATCCACCGGGCGAACGACGCGAGGTCGGTGAGGTCGCCGGCGCCCCAGTCCCGGTCGGTCCGCAGCGCGTACAGCGGGAGGAACGCCCCCCAACCGTGCCCGCGGTCCTCGGGGTCGTAGGCGCGCGCTGGGGCGACGATCACCCTCCCCGCGGCGGTGGTTGCGCCCGTCTCGACCACCAGGTCGTGGTAGCCGTAGGGCACGTCGCGCAGGTCGAAGACGTGCGCCTGGTAGGTCACGCCGTCGAGCGTCTCGACCGCTTCCGGTGCCCTCCCCGCGGCCGTCTCCGACCACACGTACCGCTCCCCGGCTTCCAGCGTCAGCTCGAACGCCACGGGGTGATCGACAGCATCGGCGGGCAGGCGGACGTGGACGGGGACGACCGCGCCGCCGAACGCCGCCACGACCGGCTCCAGCGGCCGCGCCCATCGCTCGCGCAGCCCGGCCTTCAGGATCTCGGGGGCCTGTTGTGGCGACTCGATCGGGACGCGCAGCGCACGCAGGGCGGCCAGGATGCTGTCCGTGCCGGCGTGGCGCTCGCGCTCCCACGCATCCTCGTACGTGCGCTGGATCCCGTGCAGATCAGCCAGTGCGGCCAGCGGGTCGGCGTCGACCATCAGCTCTCCAGCAGCTGCAACGCGCCCTGCAGAGGGATGCGCACCCAGCTGGGGCGGTTGTTCAGCTCGTACCCGAGCTCGTACACCGCCTTCTCGAGGACGTAGGCCTCCAGCAGGGTCGACAGCTGCTCATGATCGGGAGGGACGAACGGGGCCTCGCCGACGGTGGTGAGGTAGGAGCGTAGGAACGCTGCGCTGACCCACACGTACCAGTACCGCGTCCAGTCTTCCAGGGCCTCGACCTGCTCGCTGGGCCCGGCCACCCCTCGTGCGATCTGCTCGAACAGCCCCGCGTACGCCGCGTAGTGGAACGAGCGCACCATGCCCGCGACGTCGCGGAGCGGCGATCGCTTCAACCGCCGCTCCCCCAGCGGCCGGGCCGGCTCTCCTTCGAAGTCGATGATCACGAAATCCCGTCCGGTGTGCAGCACCTGTCCCAGGTGGTAGTCGCCGTGGGTGCGGATGCGGACGGCGTCGAGTTTGCCTTGCGTGAGGGCCTGGAACCGGTCGAGGAGATCCTGCTCACGTTCGGCGAGCCGCTCGGCGTCACCGCGGCTGTCGGGTTCGATGACCTCCAACCGGCGCCGCAGCAGCTGGAACGTCTTGCGGGTCAGGGTCCGCATCGACTGGTACAGGGAACGCTGGTAGAGGGTCGTGAACGGTTCGGGGCCGAACGCCGCGTCGTCGGGAGCGGATGCCAGGGCCACGTGCAGCTCACCGGTGCGCTGACCGAGGAGCTCCGCCGACGG
>JALYHG010000252.1 GCA_030776725.1 Actinomycetota bacterium | reverse complement strand
CCGCGCCGCTGGCGTCGGTCCCGATCGACCGGGCGCATCGGATCCTGGCCGAGATCCTGTTCGGTGCCGCCTTACTGGTCGTGGCCACAGGGGCCCTGGTCGGCGAACTCGGCCCCGACCGCCGGTCCGCTGCCGCGTGACCCACTGACCCACCCGGCGTGCCTCCGGTTGCCTTGACGCGGCCGGGACCCGCGGACGTGTCGGCACGCGGGGTGGCGCGAACGCACCCCGCGAACCGCGACCCTCGCAGCCGGTTGGGTGCCGCGCTAGCGTGCAACCCATGCGGTTGAGCCTGCTCGTCTCGGCGGCGGCGCTACTCGGTTCGGCGTTGACCGTCGTTGCCGCCTCCCCCGCGGCGGCCGCGCGGACCGTCCAGGTCGTGGTAGCCGACGGCGGCTACAGCGACGGCGACGCCGACGGCAACGGGTCAGCGTGGACCACGGTCGTGCACGTGGGCGACACGGTGCGGTGGGTGTGGCACTCGGCCAACCAGGCGCCACATACGGTCACGGCGCTGGGAGTGGGCGGGTCCTTCGACTCCGACCGCCCCTGCACCAACGACCCCGCCCGTGACGTGTCGGCTTGCCGGATGCCGCCGTACGCCTACCAGTTCACGTTCACCGCTGAGGGAACCTACCGCTACCGGTCCCAGACCGACATCGCCCCGCCGCTCATCGGCACGATCGAGGTGGTGCCTGCGCCAGTCGCGCCGCCGCCACCGCCGCCCGGAGCCGACTCGGCCGCGGAGGCGCCACAAGCACCCGCGGACACCCAAGAGGGCGGCGACGCTGCGTCGAGTGCAGAGTCGGCCCCCGCGCCGGCGCCCGCCCGAACCGCTGCGGCATCCAAGTCGGGGGGGATCCGGGGCCGTGCCTGGCTGCCCCGTGTCGCGGTCGCCACGGCACCGGCACCCCCGGAGACGGGCGGGATGGTCGACGTGGCACCAGCGGTCGCGCCAGGGCGCACCCCGCAGGAGTCGTCGGGTTCGCCGCCTAGCGCCGCCCAGACGGTCACCGCGGAGCTGGCCGCCGACGTGCCCAGCCGGCGTGAGATCCCCCCCGAGGTGGCCCTGACCGCGGCGGCTGTCGCACTGCTGGTGCTCACCGCCGGGGCGTTCGGTCGCCTGATCCTGTTCGGACCGCCCTGGACGTGACGGGTCGGCCCCGCCGACGGTCGTCCACAGCGGCGGTCGGGGACGGTTGAGCCGGCGGTGACCGTCGGGTACGGTCGGCGCGTTCCGGGCCCGCTTCCCCGGCCGGTCGCCTGTGGCGACCAGACCCCGGGCCTACCCGACGACCGGTCGGGACCCGGAGGACGGGCCCTCCGGCACCCCTGCTCCCAACGGCGGCACACGCCGCGCCCGTGGGGGCCGTCAGCCCGAAGGGAGTGCGCTGTGCGCCACTACGAGATGATGCTCATCCTCCGCGACGACCTCGACGAGGAGGCCGTCGCCCAACAGGTCGAGCGCATCCAGTCGACGATCACCGACTCCAGCGGTCAGGTCATCCAAACCGAACACTGGGGCAGGCGGCCGTTCGCCTACGAGATCGACCACCGCCGTTCCGGCTACTACGTCGTCCTCGACTTAGAGGCCGAAGCCGACGCGGTGGGTGAACTCGAGCGGCAGCTGAAGATCAACGACGATGTGGTCCGGTTCAAGACGATCCGGCCCGAAGTCCGCGTCCACAAGCCCGGTGACCCGCGCCGGCGGACGCCGGTGTGAGCCCCGGTCGCCCCAACGGGGCGACACGAGCGAAGGAGCGAACGGATGGCGTTCGAGAGCAACATCATCACGATCATCGGCAACCTCACCGACGACCCCGAACTGCGCTTCACCGGCGCAGGCGTGGCGGTCTGCAGCGTCCGGGTCGCGACCAACCGCCGGTGGACCGGCCGTGACGGTCGCGAGCAGGAGGAGACGACCTTCGTCACCGCGAACGTCTGGCGTGACCTGGCCGAGAACGTCGCCAACAGCCTGCGCAAGGGCGACCGCGCCATCGTGATCGGGCGGCTGCGGATCCGATCGTACGAAGACCGCGACGGCCAGACCCGCTGGGTGACGGAGATCGAAGCGGACGAGATCGCTCCGAGCCTGCGCTGGGCCGTTGCCAGGCCCGAGAAGACCCGCGGACCGTCGGCGTCACGCAGCGACGAGTCCGGCGACTGGAGCGCTTCGACCACCGCTCCGGAGATGGAAGACGTACCGTTCTGAGCGACGGTTCGCTTCGGTGAACGATCAAGGAGGACGCGGATGGCGTATCGCCAGGCCAAGCCCAAGGTGTGCCAGTTCTGCCGGGAGCGTGTCGAGTACATCGACTACAAGGATCTGCAGACGCTGAAGAGCTACCTCAACGAGCGCGGCAAGATCAAGGCGCGCCGCTCGTCGGGGGCGTGCCCCCAGCACCAGCGGCAACTCGCTCAGGCGGTGAAGAACGCCCGCGAGATGGCGCTCATGCCCTACGCGGTGCGGTAGACACCACAGGTCGCCACGCGGACGCCGTCGTCGTGGTTCGGCGTCCGCGTGGGCGGTCGTCGCTGGCGAGCAGCCCAGGAGGCTGACGTGAAGGTCATCTTGAAGCAGGAGGTCGACAACCTCGGCCTGGCTGGGGACGTCGTCGAGGTCGCCGACGGCTACGGGCGGAACTTCCTGATCCCTCGCGGCCTGGCTATCAAGGCGACCAAGGGCGCCCTGAGGGAGGCCGAGCACCTCACCCGGGCCCGGAAGGCGCACGAGGCCAGGACACTCGGCGCGGCGCAGGAGTTCAAACGGCTGCTGGAAGCGCGCACGCTCCGTATCCCGATGCGTGTGGACGACAAGGGCAACCTGTACGGGTCGGTCGGCGCGTCGGAGGTCCAGAAGATCCTCAAGCAACGCGGCCACGACATCGAACGCCGCCACATCTACCTCGACCGGCCGATCAAGGAGATCGGCGACTACACGGCGGAGATCCATCTCCACCCGCAGGTCGCCGCTGAGGTCCCCATCGAGGTCGTCGACCTCGAAGGGCAGGTCACTCTCGAGACGGTCGCCGCGCAGCGCAAGGTCGAACGCGGCGAGGCCGCCACACTGCAGGAGGCCGCGCTGGCGGCTGCCGCCGAGATCGAACAGCGCGACGAGACCGAGGAGCCCGACGAGGCCGCGGCCGGCGCCACGGCCGGGGACTGACGTCCAGAGCGGGCATCCGGCCACCGCCGATGGGGGATCGCGCGCCCCGCACCGGACGAGTGATCGAGCAGGCCGTGCGGCCAACGTCCGCGAGCGTGCGGTCAACTCCCGGTCGTTGCTGTCCACAACATGTGGAAGCCGAAGACGGGCGCTGACAGGCACTGAGCGAGCCACCGGCGGGCTCACGCACGTCCTCCGATCGGCGTTTCCACAGCCCTTCCACGCGCATCCCACCAGGTGCGCGCCCGTTTCCACCGCTTCCCCACAGGACCGTCCCCAACCCCGGGCCCTCGTGTCACAGCCGGTGCCTAGCGTGCAGCAACCAGGGCAGCGGCGGTGCTCGACAGCGGTGCCCGACAGCGGCGCTCGACACCGGAGTGCCCGACAGCGGTGCTCGACAGGAGTGCCCGCGGCGGTGCTCGACAAAGGGGGCGGGACGGTGGTGGTCGATCAGCGCACCGGGAACGGCAGCGCCGTGTCGGCGAGGACATCGGCCGCGTTCGACCGCACGCCCCCGCAGCACATGGACGCTGAGGTGGCGGTCCTGGGCGCGGCGCTGCTGTCACGGCCCGCCCTGGCCGAGGTGGTCGAGATCGTCCGCGCGGACGACTTCTACCGGTCGGTGCACCGGATCGTGTTCGAGGCGATCCAGGACCTGTTCAGCCGGGGAGAGGTCGTCGACCCGATCACGGTGGTGGATCGCCTCGGCCGCGACGGATCGCTGGACGAGGTCGGCGGGGCGTCGGCGATCCACGATCTCGTCGCGGCTGTGCCCACCGCTGCCAACGCCGTCTACTACGCGCGGATCGTCCGTGAGAAGGCGATGCTGCGTCGGCTGATCGAGGCTGGCACGCAAGTGGTGCAGCTCGGCTACGAGGGTCACGATGACGTCAACGTCGCGCTCGACCGTGCCGAGCGCCTGATCTACGAGGTCGGTCAACGGCGCATGGCCTCGGAGTACTCGCCGCTGAAGGAGCTGCTGTCGGAGGGCTTCGAGCGGATCGAGCAGCGTTACGAGAACCGCTCCGAGGTCACCGGCCTGCCGACGGGGTTCAACGACCTCGACCGGCTCACCGCCGGGCTGCAGAAGCAGAACCTGGTGATCATCGCTGCGCGCCCGTCGATGGGGAAGTCCAGCTTGGCGCTGGGGATCGCCCAGTACGTGACGGTCGAGCTGAGACGGCCGGCGATCCTGTTCAGCTTGGAGATGAGCAAGGCCGAGATCGTCGACCGGATCCTGTCGTCCGAGGCGCGCATCGACTCGTTCAAGATCCGCAACGGCCGGCTCGACGACTCCGACTGGGCGTCGCTGTCGGACGCCATGGGGCGTCTGGCCGACGCGCCCCTGTACATCGACGACACCCCCTCGATCACCTTGATGGAGATCCGGTCAAAGAGCCGCCGGCTGGCCCAACGGCACGGCCTCGACCTGGTGATCGTCGACTACCTGCAGCTGATGCAGTCGCACCGCCGCGTCGAGAACCGCCAGCAGGAGGTCTCGGAGATCTCCCGGGGACTGAAGATGCTGGCCAAGGAGCTCGACGTTCCGGTCATCGCGCTGTCGCAGCTGTCCCGCCAGCCCGAGACCCGCGGCGACAAGCGCCCGCAGCTGTCGGATCTGCGGGAGTCGGGCTGCCTGACCTCCGAGACACGCGTGCTCCGTGCCGATGGGCGTTGGGTCGCGCTCGGCGAGCTGCACAGGACCGGGGAACGCGACATCCCGGTGTGGACGGTGGGCCGCGACCGCAGGCTCGTTGCGGGGAAGATGACGCACGTCTTCTCCAACGGACGCAAACCCGTGTTCCGTCTGCGCCTGCGCTGCGGGCGGTCGGTGGACGCCACCGCCAACCACCCGTTCCTCGCCGTCGACGGGTGGCGGCGGTTGGACGAGATCCGCGTCGGTCAACCGCTCGCCGTGCCGCGAGCCGCGCCTGAGCAGGCGTATGGTGCCCAGATCGCGTCGTCCGACGTTGTCTGGGATGAGGTTGCCGACGTCCGGGCGGTCGGCCAGCGCGAGGTGTTCGACGCGACCGTCCCGGGGACGCACAACTTCGTGGCCGAGGGGATCGTCGCCCACAACTCGATCGAGCAGGACTCCGACGTGGTGGGGTTCATCTACCGCGACCAGGTCTACGACCCCGACTCGCCGGACCGCGGCGTCGCCGAGCTGATCATCTCCAAGCACCGCAACGGACCCATCGGGGTGGTCAAGCTCGCGTTCCTCGACCACCTGACCAAGTTCGCGAACCTCGCCCGAACCAGCGTCTGACTGGTCGGTTCAGAGGTCCGCGGCCACAACGGTGACGCGTCGGTACGCTGCGCGCGACGGCTCGTCGCCCGGCACGTCTCCGTCCGTCGGTCTGCCGGCGCTGTTTCGCCGCGCGGCCTGGCCGCTGCGCCTCTACTGCCCTCTCTCTCGAAGGTGCCCCGTGGCCACCGCATCCCGCGATGACCTCCGCAACGTCGCCATCATCGCTCACGTCGATCACGGCAAGACCACCCTGGTGGACGCGATGCTGTGGCAGTCGGGGGCGTTCCGCGAGAACCAGGACGTCGCCGAGCGTGTCCTGGACTCCAACGACCTCGAACGGGAGAAGGGCATCACCATCCTCGCCAAGAACACCGCGGTGCGGAAGGACGGGCTCACGATCAACGTGGTCGACACTCCGGGCCACGCGGACTTCGGGGGGGAGGTGGAGCGCGCACTGGCGATGGTGGATGGCGCTCTCCTGCTCGTCGACGCCAGCGAGGGTCCGCTTCCCCAGACCCGGTTCGTGCTGCGCAAGGCGCTGGCGCAGCGCATCCCGATCGTCCTCGTCGTCAACAAGATCGACCGCGACGACGCCCGCCCCGACGAGGTCGTCAACGAGGTCTTCGATCTCTTCATCGACCTCGACGCGGACGACGACCAGATCGACATCCCCATCGTCTACACCAACGCCAAGGCCGGCACGGCGACGCTGGATCCCGGTCAGCCCGGGACCGACCTGACACCGCTGTTCGGCACGATCCTGACCAGCATCCCGGCCCCCGCGTACGACGACGAGCACCCGCTCCAGGCGCTGGTGACCAACCTCGATGCGTCGCCGTACCTGGGTCGGCTCGCGCTGTGCCGGATCCAGCACGGCTGGCTACGCAAGGGGCAGACCGTCGCGTGGTGCCGATCGGACGGGTCGACCGAGTACATGAAGCTCACCGAGCTCTACCTCACCGAGAACCTCGATCGCGTCCCGGTCACCGAGGCGGGTCCCGGTGACCTGATCGCGGTGGCCGGCCTCGACGCGGTCACCATCGGCGAGACGCTGGCCGACGCGGAGGATCCCCGGCCGCTGCCCGCCCTCAGCGTCGATGAGCCCACCCTGGGGATGACCATCAGCGTCAACACCTCGCCGCTGGCAGGCCAGGACGGCGACAAGCTCACGGCCCGCCTCATCCAGAGCCGCCTCGGCCAGGAGCTGGTCGGTAACGTCTCGCTCCGCGTCCTGCCGACCGACCGCCCCGACGCGTGGGAGGTCCAGGGCCGTGGCGAGCTCCAGCTCGCCGTCCTGGTCGAGACCATGCGGCGGGAGGGCTTCGAGCTGACCGTGGGCAAACCTCGGGTCGTCACCAGGGATATCGACGGCACGGTGCACGAACCGTTCGAGCGCCTGTCCATCGACGTGCCAGACGACTTCGTCGGGGTCGTCACCCAGCTGCTCGGCCTGCGCAGGGCCCGGATGGAGAGCATGGTCAACCACGGCACGGGCTGGGCCCGTCTGGAGTTCCGTGTCCCGGCCCGCGGACTGATCGGTTTCCGCACCGAGTTCCTCACCGAGACCCGCGGCACCGGGATCCTCCACCACGTCTTCGACGGCTACGGACCCTGGGTCGGCGAGATCCGCACCCGCCCGAACGGGTCGCTGGTCGCCGATCGACGGGGTCATGCGACGACGTACGCGCTGCTCAACCTCCAAGGCCGCGGCGTGCTGTTCCTCGATCCCGGTACCGAGGTCTACGAGGGGATGATCGTGGGTGAGAACGCCCGCGCCGAGGACATGGACGTCAACCCCACCAAGGAGAAGAAGCTCACGAACGTGCGCTCATCGACCGCGGAGGAGCTGGTGCGGCTGGCTCCTCCGATCAAGCTGTCGCTCGAGCAGGCCCTGGAGTTCATCCGTGAAGACGAGGCGGTGGAGGTCACGCCCGCGTCGGTGCGGCTCCGGAAGGTCGAGCTGGACCAGGCCGTACGCGGCCGGATGGTCAAGCGCGTCAAGCGCGGCGAGGTGCCCACGGGTCCCACCGCGTAGGGCCCGAAGCGACGACTTCTCCGTCGGTTTCCCGGCGAGGTCGCACAGCGCACCCCGCCTTCAGGCCGGGACGGTCGCACGAGCCTCCCTATGCTCGATCGGGGCCTGATGCCCGTCGCTCGCAGCGCTCACGTCAGGGACCGATGAGTCAACAGGCGGATCCGGGCGAGATCTGTGTGTTCGCGCCTGCGCCACTGCTGACCGTCACGATCGAGGAAGCCACCAACGGCGAGCCCGAGCTGCACGTGCACTGTGGGGGGCAAGGGTTCTGGGTCGCGCGGATGATCCAGACGCTGCAGGCATCCTTGGCGCTGTGTGCATCGTTCGGGGGAGAGACGGGGTCGGTGGCGCGCCACCTGGTCGAGGAGGCACGCATGTCCCTTCGAGCGACCTCGACCGGCAGCTCGAACCCCGCGTACGTCCAGGACCGTCGTGGCGGCGAGCGGGTAGAGATCGTCAACGTTCCTGGCGGTCCGCTGACTCGACACGAGCTCGACGAGCTGTACAGCGCGACGCTGACGGCGTCGCTGGGAGCGAAAGTGTGCGTGCTGACCGGCACGCAAGACCCCGAGATCGTGTCGGCGACGGTCTTCCGCCGGCTCGCGACCGACCTGGGGGCCAACGGCGTGATGGTGGTGGCAGATCTGTCCGGCGAGCAGCTGCGCCAAGCGCTTCGAGGCGGGCTGCGGATGCTGAAGATCAGCGAGGATGAGCTGCTCGACGGCGGGTGGGCCGCCAGCGACGACGAGGCCGCATTGATCGAAGGTCTGAAGAAGCTCCACGACGCCGGCGCTCAGGAGGTGGTCGTGTCGCGCGGTGCCAGGCCCGCCATGGCGCTGGTTGGCGACACGCTGCTGGCCGTCGAGCCGCCGAGCCTGGAGCCCGTCGATACGCGCGGGTCGGGCGACTCGATGACGGCAGCGCTTGCCGTCGCGCTCAGCCGCGACTTCGACCCTCCCGCGACACTGAAGTTCGCGGCTGCCGCGGCCGCCTTGAACATCACCCGCAGAGGATCGGGCAGCGGACGACGCGCCGACATCGAGCACCTCGGCGATCGCATCGAGCTGCGCCCGCTCGACGATCCTCCCGGGTCATGAACGACCGCCCGCCGAGGGCGCGGAGAGCCGGGTGTCGGCACCGGAACGGTCGCCTTCGTGCGCAACCTCCACCACGTGTACGTTCGCAACGCCCGCCGTGGTCAGCGGCCCGAAGACGGAGACGTGGCGCAGATCCGCAACACCATCCCGGACTTCCAGCGGTTCGCCGGTCGGGCGCTGTCGGTCGAGCAACGCACCCGCGAGCAGCTGTGGGATGAGCTGTACCGCTCGTTGCATCCGGACGTCTTCGAGCGGTTCTTCGACGGGCAGGGGTCACGGGAGGGGATCCCTGCGTTGGTCCACCGCATCCGCGCGCTCCGGGCCCGCGTGCAGAAGGCGGTTGCGGTCATGCCGGACATCATCGAACTCGTCGAGCCCGCCGTGCGTTCCACCCTCGACCTGCCCGACACACCCGAGCCCCTGCACGTCCTGATGGTCGGTAGCTTCTCCGCGAACGCGTTCGTGGACAGGCTGGACGGCGACGTCGCGGTGTTCCACTGCCTGGAGTGGTTCGCCGGCCGGGACCCGGCTCGGGTGCTGGTGGCCCACGAGGACACCCACGCCTGGCACCAGCTGGCCCAAGGGCCCGGCCCCGGCGACGATCCGGCCTGGACGGCGTTCTCCGAAGGGCTGGCGATCGCCGTGTCGCGGACGGTGGTGCCCGACCGCCCCGACGACGAGTACTTCTGGTACGGGCTCGGCGGGTTCGAGGACTGGCTGCCGTGGTGCCGCGAGCACCGCGATCAACTCCGTGAGCGGTTCCGCGAACGCCTCGACGACCCCGACGCGGTCGAGGCCTTCTTCGGTGGTGGGTTGGTCGAGGACCGCTGGCGGGTCGGCTTCTTCATCGCCGACGAACTGGTGCGCGACCTCGGCGTGCCGCCCACGGAGCTCGTTCAGATGAGCGTGCGAGACGCCGGTCGAGCGATCCGCGAGGCGCTTCGCTAGGACCGTGGGAGACACGCGGGCTCTGCTGCTCGCCGTCACGACCACCGTGGCGGTCACGGGCGTCCCCACCTGGGCCGAACAGGCTCCGCTCCGGTCGGATCAGGTCGTGCGGTCCTTCGACGGGACGCCGCTGTGGACGCAGCTGTTCCTCCCGCTGGCCGCGACCGGCGCTGCGCCCGTGCCCCTGGTGCTGCGAACCCACGGGTGGGCAGGGACCGCCGACAGGGAGCCGCACGGCACGGTCGCCCAGCTGCTCGACGCCGGCTATGCCGTGCTGACCTGGGACTCGCGCGGATTCGGCCACTCCGGCGGCGAGGTTCAGCTCAACAAACCCGACGTGGAAGGGCGAGACGTCAGCGCCCTGATCGACTGGGCGGTCGACAACGCCCCGATCGCCACCGACACCGACGGAGACCCCGTCGTCGGGCTCACCGGAGGGTCGTACGCCGGCGCCATCCAGACCGCGGCTGCCGCGATCGACGACCGCATCGACGCGATCGCTCCCGAGGTCTCCTGGTCGGACCTGCGCTACTCGCTGTACCAAGGCGGGGTCGTCAACTCCAGCTGGGGATCGATGCTGTACGCCGCGGGCGTGCAAGCCGCCCGCAAGGACGGCTTGGATCCGCCGGCGGGGCCACAGACGGGCGGGTTGGCGCCGGAACTGCACCGCGCGTACGCCGAGTTCGTCGCCACCAACCAGCTCTCCGACGAGGCGCTGACGTTCCTGGCCGACAGCAGCCTCGCCCGGTACGGACAGGATCGGGTGATCGACGTCCCGACGCTGGTGATGAACGGCAGCGTCGACACCCTGTTCGACCTGACCGACGGCAACGGGATCTTCCAGCACGTCCGCGCCCAGGGTGCCCCGGCCAAGTACGTGATCTTCTGCGGCGGCCACGTCCGATGTCCCTACCCGGACGCCGACGACCGCGCACACCTCGACCGCGCCATCCTGGCTTGGTTCGCCCGCTACCTCGACGGCCGGGACGTCGACACGGGGCCGGCGGTCGAGTACCGCACCAACGAGGCGGTGTGGCGTGGCGCGGACGACTTCCCGCCCTCATCGGCCGTCTTCGTCACCGCCGACGGCGACGACACGGTGATCCAGCCGGGCGCACCGGCCGTCGACGGCCCGCCGAGCGGACCGACCACCGGACCGCACACCATGGCCGCCCCCAACCCGCCGGGCGACCCGGCGGCGCTCACCGTCGAGGTCGCGGCTGCAGACCGACGTCCGCTCGAGCTCGTCGGGGTCCCACGAGCGACCGTGACGGTGACCGGCGAGGGGCCGGTAGCGCACCTGTTCGTCAAGCTCGTGCACCGCGAGGCCGGTCACGTCATCCACCACCAGGAGGCGTCGTTGCGCGTCGAGCATCTGTCGTCCGACCCGCAGCAGTTCGAACTGGACCTGCCCGGCGTGGCCTACACGGTTCCCGAGGGGGACCACCTTGACGTGCAGGTCGCGACGTCGAGCACCGTCCATGCCCTGGCCCGTCACCCCGCGCGGGCGGCGGTGCGGGTAGAGGTCACCGTCCCGGTGGTCGGCGGGACCGCGAAGACCGGGGGAGATGGCGAGGTGCACACGACCGGGCCAGTCGGGGACCGCCGTGCCCCCCACCCGCCGTCTGACCCGCGGTGGTGGAGGCTCGCGGCACCCGCGGCCGGCATCGCGATCGCCGCGCTCGCCGTCGGGGTGGTCGCTGTCCTGCGACGCGGCTGATCCCTGGTCGCCTCCTGGTCGCGGGACGGGTGTTGGTGTCGATCTGGGCGATCGCGACGTTGGACCGTGCTCGCCCGCTGTAGAACCGCGCTCGGCCGGCCGATAACTAGCTCAGGTGGACCGACCCGTCCGTGCTTCGCAACGTTGAGTGTAGACGCGACCACGAAGAGTGGGTAAAGTTCGGTCTTGTAACTAGTACGCCGGTACGACTGCGAGGTGACACCGTTAGCCGTTCAAACCGCCAGCGACGCGGCGGCCCCTCCGGCCGTCTGCCTCTGCTGCTCGCCGCGGTGTTGATCATCCTGGCCCAGACCGGGGTGGTCTACCTCGCCGTGGATCACCTCGGGGAGCGGGGACTGCGTTCGACGAGCCGGCCGGCGGTGAGCGGTACGCCGCCCCGTGAGGTGACGGATCCTCTCCGCGTCGACGCGCCCCAGCGGCTGTCACCACCGCCCGCCGCGGTCCCGGCCGATGCAGCCGGCGGAGGCGCAGACCCGGTGCCGGACGCGACGACGCTCGGTCGGGCATCCGCCGATCAGCGCAGTGAGCCCAAGCAGAACGCTGACCGTGGCCGTCCGGCGACCCAGCCGGCACCGGGAGGACCGGCCCGCAGCCAGCCCCAGGCCCCCGCCGCCCCGCAGGCGCCACCTCGACCGCAGCCGCCGGC